>ONMP01000371.1 GCA_900318935.1 uncultured Actinomycetes bacterium | reverse complement strand
CGACATCCATTTCTTGGTGAAGTCGTCGTCTGGGCTCATGTGGTATTCCTCGAATCTTCGTCCCATATCGTCTCCAATCTATGAAAAGGGGACGTGCCACGCGATTGTGACACGTCCCCGAACGTTCGACACGTTGGGAATCAGCCCCGACGCTCCCCACGATGGCAGAAGCCGTCATCCTGCGTGCCACAGTTGCATGCCCAGCACCAGCCGGCGCCGATGGACCCGTCGTAGCTCACGCAGTCCTCGCACCGCACGACCTCCTCCGCCTCGCCCTCGATGGCCCACTGATGCTCGACGGTCCACGTCGTGCCGCCCATGTGCTCGCACACGAACACGAACTCCTTGGGTTTCTTGCTCATACGTCCTCCTCGTTCCAGATGCGTGCGAGCATCTCGACAAGCTCGTTGCTGTCCTCGTCCGAGAAGCCCTTGACCATCGTGCGTATCGGGTCGTTGAAGGCGGTCTCGGCGTCCGCGAGGTCGAGCATGATGCGGATTGCCCAGACGGCTCCCCTGCCCATCCATGCGTAGGCTTCTGACATGCGCCTGGCTCCCTCGTCTCCCATGTCGTGGTATGCGCGACTTGCGTCGCCACAGGCAAAGATGAATGTCTCGACTTGCTCGATGCTTCTCTCGTCGCTCATTCGTCCTCCTTTAGACGCAGTTTTGCGGCGTACTCGGCGATTGTGTCGGCGGTGTCGCAGCAGCGGCGCACCTCGTCCGCGAACTCCCGCAACACGTCCTCGACGGTCGGCTCGTGGTGGTGGCTGTAGACGTTGGCGCACTTCTGCGCGTAACGACCGTTGGCTCCATCCCATGCGAAGAAGCATTCGACGCCCACGGCATCGACCTCGCACGTCACCGTCACCTCGCCGTCAGGGTCGCACCACTCCATCACGTCCCCGACGCGAATCGGCACGCCGTCAGCGTCCATCGGCAGCGCGACGTAGCGCTCGGCCAGCTCCGCGTCGATGCGGTCGAGCATTGGTTCAATCTCTGGGCGGCGTCCGAACCAGTGAATCCTGTATGTATCGAACCACTCTCGCAGCTCGGTGGTGATGCTCATGTGGCCTCCCTTGCCGTGAACGTAATCTTCGGCGTCATGTCGATTGGTTGCTTGACTAGGGGCACGGTCTTGACGACGAACGGGCCAGTGTCGGACATCGGACGCTCTGCCAGCGCCTCCCTCAGCTCCTTGACGTTACGGTCATACTCGTCTCCAGCCGATGCGTCGACCAGCCTAGCCCCGTCGTTAGTGGACAGCAGCGCCCAGACGGTCGTCGAGAAGCCTTCGAGCCACCCGACAAGGTAGGCGATTCGTTCGCTCATGCGTCCCTCCTTTTTCCCCATGCGCAGAACCCATCAGGCTTGACCATATCGGTGTTCCATCTGTGGCACCACCAGCCGCTGCGGTAGTCGTGGTCGCTGTTGTCCAGACTGAACCGCTTGCAGTCTTGGCACCGCACGATCTCTTTGCCAAGCGTGGCGGCACGGGCGAGCGGGTCGAACGGCGGGACGTAGTCTGGTATCTCGATGATGTACTCGCTCATAGTCCCCTTATCCTCCAAGCACTCACAGCCGACGAGAGCATCTGAAACAGGTCGCGCCACGTGATTCCGATTGACTTGTCCCCGCACTTGATGATTACCTTCGCGTCGGAGTCTTCGAGTATCTCGACGATGGTCGTGTTTGCATCGAGTCTCGTCCTCTTGGAGTCAAGCCATGTGTAGTCCGTGATGTCGCTCATGACTCGACCTCCCAAAATCCAAGCTCTGCCAGCATGTAGGCGGCGTTTGCAATCAGTGTCGCGCGGTCTAACGGATGCTCCGCATTGACGAGACAGCGCACCAGCTTGCGCAGCTTGTCGTTCTCTGCTCGCAGCTCTCGATTCCTCGACATGAGGAAGTCGACCTTCTCAGCGTTGGTCATGCCGTTCATGCAGAGCATCTGGTCCATCATCTCTCTCGTGCGTGGTCCGACGACTCCGTCCATCAGGTCACGCCTTCTCATGACACGACCACCTCCCGTCCGCAGTTGGGGCAGTAGCGCGGCACATCGGCTACTCCGTCCACGGCGTAGCTTGGCTCTCCGTAAT
>ONMP01000134.1 GCA_900318935.1 uncultured Actinomycetes bacterium | reverse complement strand
GACTCGCTCCTGCAACTAGCAGGCACGATATCGCAAGCGCGAACGACTTCTTCAGAAACCGATGTCCATCTGTCATGGCAACTCCTCTCGAGTGTACCCAATAATCATCCACCCATCAGATTACACCACGATGATGATGGACACGTTCCAAACACATCCTGTCAGCAATTGCACACGCCAATCCCCGACGATTGGGTAGAATGGCACGTGCAGTATTCACCAAAAGGAGAGGAGCACCATGACCCCAGAGGAGGAAGAGGCCATCCGTCGCGAGTTCGAGGCCGCGCGCAACGCGGGTCACGAGGAACAACCCATGCAAGAAGAGCCGCCGACGTTCGAGCTCAACCAATTCAGCAGGATCAAGCACGTCATCGGCGTCGTTTCCGGCAAGGGCGGCGTCGGCAAGTCGCTCGTCACGGGCATTCTTGCCCGCGAGCTCGCTCGTACAGGAGCCTTGGTAGGCATTCTGGACGCCGACATCACCGGCCCATCCATCCCCCGCATGTTTGGCCTCGCAGAAGAGAAGGCAATGGGGCTCGCAGACATGATCGTGCCTGTCACTACCTCCGGCGGCATCAAGGTGATGAGTGCCAACCTCGTGCTTGAGCATGAAGATGACCCCGTGTTGTGGCGCGGCCCGATCCTCGCCGGCGCGCTTCGACAGTTCTGGGCCGAGACCTATTGGGAGCATCTCGACTATCTGCTCGTGGATATGCCTCCCGGGACCGGCGACGTAGCCCTCACGACCTTCCAGTCGCTGCCCATCGACGGCGTCGTCATCGTGAGCAGTCCTCAGGACCTCGTGCAGATGGTTGTGGGCAAAGCCGTCAACATGGCAAAGATGATGAACGTGCCCGTATACGGCATCGTGGAAAATATGGGCTATCTTGAGTGCCCGCATTGCGGCAAAAAGATCGAGCCCTTCGGCCCGAGCCATCTCGCAGCGACGGCCGCCCACTACGGCCTCAAGGCACTGGGGCAGCTGCCCATTGACGCCCGCTTCGCCGAGGTCTGCGATGCCGGCACTGCCGAGACAGACCTGCCCGACGGCCTTCTTCCCGACGCCATAGCCGCCATCACGCGCGGATAGCACTTGAGACACGACTGTCAGGGGCGCCTCCTCGCTAGTGGGAGGCGCCCTGCCGTACGAATTCGCGCAATCTACGCGCAAAGCGAAATGGGAGGCGACCTAAAGTGGAGGGCAAGTCTCGAAACAAGGAAATCGTACGCATCAGCATGCTCGGCATTCTGGCGAATGTCGCCTTGGCTGGCCTCAAGGCCATCGTAGGAATCCTCTCACATTCCATCGCCATCACGCTCGACGCAGTCAACAACCTCTCGGATGCCGCAAGTTCGGGCATCACAATCCTCGGCACCAAGCTCGCAAGCAAGGAGCCCGACTGGCACCATCCCTACGGCCACGGGCGTTACGAGTACCTCACCACGATGGTGGTTGCCGGCATCGTACTCTGGGCCGGTCTCACATCGCTCTGGGAGGCGGCAGAGGGCATCATCGAACCCCAAGTGCCCACATACTCTGCTACTGGCCTCGCAATCATAGCCGTAGCCGTCATCGTTAAGCTGCTGATTGGAAGTCACTTCGTGAGCGCGGGCAGGCGCCTCGAGTCCGGGTCGCTCACCGCTTCGGGCGAGGACGCGAGATTCGACGCAATCATCTCGGCTGCCACACTCGTCGCCGCAGCCATCTATTTGCTCAGCGGCATAAGCCTTGAGGCCTGGCTTGGCGCGGCCATCTCCCTCGTCATCATCCGCAGCGGTATCGAGATCCTACGCGAGGCGCTCAACAAGGTCTTGGGCGAACGAGTGGACGACGAGCTCGCACGTGACATCAAGGATACCATCTGCTCGGTGGATGGAGTACGCGGTGCCTACGACCTCATCCTCAACGACTATGGCCCGCAGCGACTTTCGGGATCGGTGCACATCGAAGTGGACGAGACGATTGACGCACGCGAAGTGGACCGCATCACGCGCGAGATTCAAGCCGATGTCCTTGAGCGACATGGGGTCGTCCTGCACACCATCGGCATTTATTCCACCAACACCGCGGAAGACTCGGAGGAACAGGCGATACAGGCCGCACTACAACAAATCGTCGACGAAAGTCCCTACATCCTCCAAACCCATGGCCTCTACGTGGATGTTAGCGAACAACGTGCGACCTTTGACCTCGTCATGAGCTTCGAGACGCCCGATAGTGATGCCGTGCGCCAGACGGTGCTCGATGAGCTGCGCAGACGCTTCCCAGGCTATGCCTTCATGATCGTGCTCGACGCAGACATCTCGGGCTGAGGAGCGACGGCGTCGCGCCACATCACTCCTCTGCGAAGTCCGTGTCCATCGCTACCTGCAGCGTATAGTTCGGAAAGGCGTTCTGCACGTCGGAGACAACCTCCGCATACACCGCCCCACGGTCCTTCGCGTCGAAGCTGACCACGATGTCGAAGCGCATGGCACGCTCGTCTTTCACGAGGTAGAAGCCGTGCATCTGCTTCACGTGGGGATGGGCAAAGACGATCTCACGCACCCTCTCCCTTGTCTCGATGACCTCCTCATCCCTGGTGTTGACCGAGTAGACGCCGACGGCTGTGAGGATGACATGGTGCTGCTTGTAGACTGCCACCTGAATGCTGCGAATCAGCCGATCTAGCTGGTCCGCCGAATAGGTGTCCGGCACCTCGATGTGGATGGAGCCATTCCACGAATCCGGTCCGTAGTTGTTGAGCACGAGGTCGTAGGCTCCTTGTACGTCCGGAAAGCTCATGACGGTCTGCTTGATGCTCTTTGCCAATTCGGGGTCGTTCTGTTCGCCAAGGATCTGGGATATCGTGTCTCTCAGCATCTCTATACCTGACTTGATGATCACAATCGAGATGATCGCACCGAGCCACGCCTCCACCGACACATGGAAGGCCAGAAAGAGACCCGCTGCGACGAGCGTGGATGCCGAGATGATGGAATCGAGGGTAGCGTCCTCTCCCGAATTCACCAGAGAGTCGGAATGTACCCTCTCGCCAACGGCCTTGACGTAACGGCCAAGCACGACCTTGACGACCACCGCCACGGCCACGATCACGAGGGAGACGACATTGTAATCCGGCGTCTCCGGATGGATGATCTGCTTGACGGATTCGACAAACGACGTGATGCCCGCGTACAGGACGATGACGGAGATGATCATGGCGCTCAGATACTCAATCCGCCCATAGCCAAAGGGGTGCTTCTTGTCCGGATCCTTACCTGCGAGCTTCGTCCCGACGATGGTGATAAGGGAGCTTCCCGCATCAGAGATGTTGTTGACAGCATCGAGGACGATGGCGATGGAATTGGTCATCAAGCCGACCACCGCCTTGAACGCCGCCAGCAAGACGTTTGCAACGATACCGATGATGCTGGTCCTGACAATGGTCTTTTCGCGGGAGTCCTCGCCACTGCCCGTCACCTTAGCGCTTAGATTCTCGTTCATGGCTTGCCTCCGTCGTGGAATAGCTCCTTCTTGGCGTGCTGCGATTCATACATGGCTACGCATTCGTGTCGATGTTCTTCGCCACTGCATGCTACCATGACTTGAACAAAAGGTGGAAGGAGCGTTATGGCACGCAAGCAACGGCGCATGACGCGCTCGCAGATGCGGGATGCTCAGCTCGTTCGGGCATCACGTGTCGATGTGCCCCCGCGAGCAGACGTATGCGTAGTTGGTGGAGGCGCCGCGGGGCTCGTAGCTGGCATCGTATGCGCTGAGCGCGGGTCGTCGGTCGTCGTGCTCGAGCGCGACCTCGAGTGCGGGCGCACAATACTTGCCACCGGCAACGGCCGATGCAACATGGCGAATGCCACGCTCGACCCCGAGTGCTACAACGATTCGGAGTTCGTTCACGCGGTTTGCGGTAATGACTGGCTCCAAGACGTGGGCCGCTTCTTTCGCGACTGCGGCCTTGCGTGGACGCAGGAGGCAGGGGGACGGCTGTATCCGATGAGCCGACAGGCCGCATCGGTTCGCGAGGTGCTGCTCGAACGCGCCGGACGTGCGAGCGTCGTGCTGGCGCCGGCACGCACGGCAACCGCAATTCGGCGCACGGGCTCTGGCTTCGAGATGAGGTTCATGGATGGCTTTGGCAACCACGCGGAATGGACGCTTGGGACACAGCGCGTGGTCCTCGCCACGGGTGGAAACGCAACGCTTGACCTCGCGCGCGACCTGGGGCTTGCCGCGAGTCCCTTCCGCCCTCTGCTGTGCCCTCTGACCTGCGAGTCGATGCACGTAGACCTCGCGGCACTCGATGGACGGCGCGTGCACGCCGACGCGTATCTGCTCCGCGACGGCAACTTGGTAGCCCGCGAATCCGGCGAGGTGCTCTTTCGTCGCTATGGCATCTCGGGCATCGCGGTGTTTAACCTCTCGCGGTATGCCGAGGTGGGCGACCTGCTTGAATTGGACCTCATACCCGAGCTATCGGAGAACGAGGCACACGAGCTTGCCGCCCGCACACTGGCGGGCATTCTCGATCCCGTGGTGGCGCAGGCCCTCTCGGAAACGGTCGGTACTTCTTCTGCCGCCGTGACCTTGGCAAAGAGGCTCCCGCTGCGTATTACGGGTCTACGGACGGAGGATGGCGCGCAGGTCCGACGCGGTGGACTTGTTTGTGAGCAGTTCGATCCAACGACGCTCGAAGCGCACAGCGTGCCTGGCTTCTATGCCTGTGGCGAAGCGCTTGATGTTGACGGCCCCTGTGGCGGCTTCAACCTCGCTTGGGCTTGGAAGAGTGGCATGGTGGCAGGGATGGCGACAGGAGGAACTTCCTTATGATCGAAGTCTCCGGCATTCGTGTGCCAATCTCACGACTTGATGGCAGCGAGCGAGCTGAGGTTCGTGCCTGTAGAAAGGCGCTCGTGCGCATGCTTGGCGTGCGCCCAGGCGACATACTCGACCTCAAGCTGCGTCGCCGCTCCATCGATGCGCGCAAGAAGAACAGCATCTTCATCCTCTTTACAATACGGGCAAAGGTGCGCGGCAACGAGGCATCCATTGCTCGCAACGCGAGCGGCAGGGCACAGCTCGTAAGCGAGACGCCTTACGAATTGCCCGACCGCCTCGCCGCGCCAGCCGGGCCTCGGCCCGTGGTCGTGGGAGCCGGATGCGCAGGGCTTTTCTGTGCGTTGGCACTCGCAAGCGCGGGACTGAAGCCGCTGCTGGTGGAGCGTGGTGACGATGCGGACCGTCGCACAGAGCTGGTTCGGCACTTCAACGCGACCGGCGAACTCGACACTGGGTCAAACATTCAGTTCGGCCTGGGCGGAGCGGGCACTTTCTCGGATGGAAAGTTGTCCACCGGCACGAAGAGTCCCTCCCACAGGCTCATCCTCGAGCTACTGGCGGAAGCAGGCGCGCAGCGTCGCATTCTCTGGGACGCAAAGCCACACGTGGGCAGTGATGTACTTCCCAGCGTCGTCACCCATATCGCGCAGCGCATCGAGGAGCTGGGTGGAGAGGTTCGCTTTCGCACACAGCTCGCAGATCTGGAACTCGACGGGCGACAGGTGCGTGGGGTGCGATTGGAGCAAGGCGGACGCGAAGAGACCGTACGGACAACCGATGTGGTTCTTGCCTGCGGGCACTCGGCACGCGACGTCTTTGAGCTTCTTCGCGACGCAAACGTCGAGCTCGAGCGCAAGACCTTCGCCATGGGAGTGCGCATCGAACATCTGCAGACCGACATTGATCGTGCGTTGTATGGCGCATCTGCCGGGCACCCCGCCCTCGGACCCGCTCCGTACAAGCTTGCTGTCCATTTGCCCGGCGGAAGAAGCGCCTTCAGCTTCTGCATGTGTCCGGGTGGCTATGTGGTGGCAGCCGCAAGCGAGCCAGATGGCGTCGTCACCAATGGCATGAGCCTCTCCGACCGAGCAGGTATGAACGCGAACTCTGGCCTCTTGGCGAACGTCTTCCCCGCTGACCTTCCTGGAGAGGACGTGCTCGCCGGCGTAGAACTGCAGCGGATGTGTGAGCGTGCGGCATTCGAGGCCGGTGGTGGGGCATTTGCCGCCCCAGCCCAGCTCGTCGGTGACTTTCTTGCAGAAGCTGCGTCCTCGGCAGGCGGTCCGGTCGTCCCCACCTATCCACGTGGTGTTACCTGGGGCGAAGCGACCGCCGCACTCCCCCCTTACGTCGCCAACACCCTTCGCGCAGCTATACCGCTCATGAATCGCAAGCTTCGCGGCTTCTCTGCCCCCGTCGCCGTGCTCACGGGCGTGGAGACACGCTCGAGCTCACCTATACGTGTGACACGAGGCGAAGACCTCCAGTCCGTAAACACGCCAGGTCTCTGGCCCTGCGGTGAGGGCGCAGGTTACGCGGGCGGCATCATGAGCGCCGCCGCAGATGGACTGCGGACAGCTGAGGCCTTGGTCTCTTCGCGCAGATAAAGCGTACAACGGCGGGTTGTGAACAAGTACGACCTGCGAGCCTGCAAGGCCCGCAACCGGCAAGGGGCGACGCTGGTGCGAGCAGGTGCCTAATCTTTATCCTCGCCTCGAGTGAGCAGGGCTTTGATTCCCGCAGCACCGTTTCCGACAAGAGCACCCAATTCGCCGAGGGGCAAGTCAGGCACCACGGCGTGCCAAATGTCGGTAACAGCTTGCTGGACAAACTGGCGGTCCTCTGGGTCAAGGGTCGCCGCCACTAGAAGAACCCTCGGCACAGCCCATTTCCAGTTCCGTTTAATCCCGGCAAACGTTGTCTCGCCTGTAGCCCTAAGCACCATGAACACCACATCGATAAGACGTTCACGCTCGCTGGGATCCGAGGTCTGGATCCAGTCGTTCAGCGACGAATCGAAGTAGCTCGCGCCGAAGTCGAGCCGCCGCTCGTACGCAAAGTCGCATCCCACGACCTCCCAGCTGAAGGGGTCATGCTGGGCGAAACCAACGGCATGGCTGCGTACCACCCGGAAGCCATACTCCTGTCGCTCGAATACCATACCAATCACCGAGGACTGTGGAATGGTCTTATCGACGACCTTCGACCTCTGTTCCCAATGACCTCGCGCCCTGCATGCATCGCTGAATCCCGGCCCATCATGCGAGAAGCAACTCACAACGCGTTCGAAAGTGGCGTCGGCGCAGTTCATGCCCGCAAACACAGCCAAGTTGCCACCCTTGGAGTGCCCTCCCAGCCAGAGTCTTCCCTTCGTGCGTGCGGCAACCCCTTCCACATAAAGCGTCGCCGAACGCTGCGCGGGGATGGTCGCAACAAAAGCCATGTTGAAGTCTTCCCTCCACCCCACGAGGGTGTTGTCGGTGCCGCGAAACGCCACGTACGTCGCGCGTGGACCCAGGTGGAAGGTCATGGCGGAGAACTGCTCCTCGGCAGATGCGTCGGTGTGCGATACGTAACCGCTCACTCGCACTCCGCAGAAACGTGGACTCTTCGCAACGGCCTCGAGCAGCTCGATGAAGCTGTCCGTGGCAAAGAGCGGTCCGCACATCGGCTCAATCCAATCCGGTCGATAGAGGTCCCCTAAGCACAAGCCAGCTGGACCGTATGCGTCCGTCGCATCCTCGGGCAGACGGAGGTACGAGAGCGTTGCAAAGACAAGGCTGTCGGGCCGACACACGTCACGCTCCTCGAACGTATCGTGCTGCGCGCGCACGTAGTCGATGACGTTCTCGAATTCGCGTGCCATGGCAACCACCCTCGCATTCGCTCATGATGACTATCGAAAGTATAACCGCGCTTCTTCTTGTCGGCATGCCATCCCCCAAACCGTCACGATGCCGACTTCAAGACGGACCGTAGAATCACCGTCGTCTCGCTGCAACTAAGCACCGCAAAACGATGCCAATCTCGTGGGGCATCCCACCAAACTGCTCAGCATGCCGTTCCAAAGCGTAAGCTTGGTGTGTCGTCAATCGCCTGACAAGTTAATCTGCCAGAAAGGGGCGCTCATGAAAGACGAC
>ONMP01000132.1 GCA_900318935.1 uncultured Actinomycetes bacterium | reverse complement strand
GACAGCAACATCGGCGTGTCCAAGGAGCTCATCGGAACTCTCCTCGCACAGCTGCCACCCGAGAAACTGGTCGAGATGCTGAAGTCCGCTGTGTGATGGAGGTGAGGAGCGGATGGACAAGATCGCAACGGGAGCGTCATCGCTCAGAGACAACTCGCCTCTGTCCGACAGACCAGAGTGGCTGTCACCGAGGGACCTCCAGGAGGTCTTTGGCATCGGGCGGACCAAGTCTTTTAACATCTGCAAGGAGCTGCCCCACATCTACATCGGCAGGTGCATAAGAGTGCACAAGTCGACGATCGTCAAGGAGCTGATGGAGAAGGGCAGGCTACCCTAGGCGAGCCTCTCGTCAACGAACCCGCGGTCTTCCCATCGGACGCGCAGGGAACCCGTGGACCGACGCTCGCCTGGCCGCCAACTTGGGAGTCATCAGAAATCGGTCTCCAGCACGTGGTACACATCCGCAGTGGTCCAGCCCCAAACTCCCTCGATGTAGACGAGGTCGTGCTCCCTGGTATGCCTTCTCTGTGCGAGCGAGACGCGGTAACGCCATGGGGTCCCGCCCACGCCCTCTCAAGCGCGTCACTTTGGACCGGGGTGCCGGTCTTGCAGACTGGCCCATCTATCGACTCAAGACCTCTTGGAGGGCGCCAGCGTCAAGAATCCTGACGATGCGGGAAGAATAGCTGACGATTCCCTCCTCCTCCAGCTTCCTCAGCTCCCTGTGAAGGGAGGGCCTCGACACGTTCATCGTCATCGCCCACTTGGAGACGGACCCCGGTATCCTGACCTCGGCCTTGCCCGTCTGCCTTGCCTGCGTCAGCAGCCAGAAGGCCGCCTTCTGCGCTATGCCGCTGTAGGACAGCAGCTCCAGCCGCTGCTGGAGCATGTAGGTGGCGGAGGCGATCTCCGTCATCAGGTTCTCCAGGATGCGGACATCCCTCTGCATGAGGCCGAGCAGGTCGGTGCGCCGAAACATCATCACGGTGGAAGGCTCCACGGCAACCACGTCGCAGGGATAGGTCTTGTGCGCAGAGAAGACGGCGGCAGGCCCGACCAGCTCCCCGGGCCCTCGCAGCGAGACGTTCACCTGGCTCCCATTGGGGAAGGTCTTCTGCGCCTGCACGTGGCCTTCCAGCACGACGCCGACGCGCGAGGCCTCCTCCATCAGGAAGAAGACCGTCTCGCCCTTGTCGTAGCACTGGATGTGGTGGGGCGTCCTCTCCAGGTCCTCCCGCAGCTCCCGTGCGGGAATCCCCCTGAAGAGCGTACTGGCCTCAAGTACGGAATAGTCCATGGCACGATCTCCTCCTCGCGAATGCTGCCATCTATCATACGCCAAAAATCTTTTCTAGCTGTATCTCCAGATACAGATTCTTTGCTGTTTCCCGTCTACACTATCGTCGTACCCTAGAGGAGAGAGGCAACCATGATCCGCAAGATCATCCACATCGACGAAGAGAAGTGCAACGGCTGCGGGCTGTGCGCCAGCGCCTGCCACGAGGGCGCGATCGACATGGTCGGCGGCAAGGCAAAGCTGGTCAGGGAGAGCTTCTGCGACGGCTTTGGCGACTGCCTGCCCGGCTGCCCGACGGGCGCCATCACCTTCGAGGAGCGCGAGGCCCCGGCATACGACGAGCAAGCTGTCAAACAAGCACAGGAGGCACAGAGGATGGAATCGACGAACCATGCACACCACCAGGGCGGCTGCCCCGGGTCCCGGATGATGCAGTTTGCGCACGCCGAGGAGGCGACGGCCCCTGCCACGTACGGCAGGCCCGTCTCCCGCCTGGCGCAGTGGCCCTGCCAGATCAAGCTGGTGCCCACCCAGGCTCCCTTCTTCGACGGCGCAAAGCTGCTCATTGCGGCGGACTGCACCGCCTACGCCTACGCCAACATGCACGAGGAGTTCATGCGGGGCAAGGTCACCATCATCGGCTGCCCCAAGCTCGACGACGTGGACTACGCCGACAAGCTGACGGCCATCATCCGGGACAACGACATCCAGAGCGTGACCATCGTGCGGATGGAGGTGCCCTGCTGCGGCGGCCTGCAGCAGGCGGTGCAGAACGCCCTGCAAGCCAGCGGAAAGTTCATCCCCTGGCAGGTCGTGACCATCTCGCGTGACGGCAGGATCCTGGACTAACGCAGGTTTTGACACAAGGTTGGAGGAAACGACATGAGCTATGCGGATTGGAAGGACCAGGTCTTCGGCTTCAAGACCATCGACGTGCGCGGCATCCAGGGCAACTTCTTTCAGGGACTGAGGAAGCAGGCCATGGCGCTGCCCGTGGGCGGCGGGCTGGAGATCATCCAGAGCTTCGACCCCATCCCGCTGTACGAGGTCATGGAGGGCCTGGGCTTCGAACATCACACCGAGCAGGTGGCAGACGCGGAGTTCCACGCCTGGTTCTATCGCACAGAGGCAAAGCAGGAGGAGAAGGACATCCCCATGCGTCCGGCCGCACTGACCAACATGCCGCTGATCGACGAGGGCCTCGGCAAGGTCGCGGTGGAGTTCTGGGACCTGACATGGAATGACGGGCGCCGCCACCTGCCCTACGAGATCCGCCTGCTGCTCTCCCTGACCAACGCGGTGGGAGCCGGGCGGATGCGCCAGGCCACGCGGGAGCTCGTGAAGGCCTACATCCACGGCCTGGACAGCGCGGCGTTGGACGACGTGTTCGAGCTGCTGGCGTGGAACCAGGGCATCGGGTACTTCAGCTCTGAGATTGGCCCGTCCACCCTCTTTGCCGCCTACAAGGCCATCAAGAGCATGGAGAGGCGGGGCGCAGACCGCAGCGAGATTTGCGAGGCGCTGAAGGAGCGGTTCGGCGAGAAGAACCCAGATGTGAAGGTGATGGGATGAACGAGAAGGTAGGAGAGGTGTTTGCCATCGCGGCGGACAACGCGCCGGTCCCCGGCTGCACGGTCTCCAAGGCCGTCCACAGCGGGGCAAACGACGTCATCTACTTCTCCATGGCACCGAACACGGACATCAGCGCGGAGATCTTCCCGTACCACAAGCTGATCCTCGTCGCGGGCGGCAGCATGGAGGTCTACGGAAGGGGCGGCTTCGTGCGGAGGCTCGACGCAGGCGAGTGCATCGTCACCCCAACGGACACGCCTGTGGGCATGCGCACGTCGGAATCGGCAGTCTATACGGAAATCACGATAAGGAGGAACGACACCATGAACGAGGCAATCAAGGCAGGCGAGGTGTTCGAGCTGGCGGGGCTCGTGCCCTACGCGGACGGCAAGATCGTCAACATGGACGTGGCACACAACGGCAAGATGAAGTTCGTCGTCATGGCCTTCGACGAGGGCACCGCCCTCTCCGAGCACGCCGCCCCCGGCGAGGCGCTGGTCTTCGCCCTGGACGGCGAGGGCGTCATCGGGTACGAGGGCAAGGACCACCCCATCAAGGCCGGGGAGAGCTTCCACTTCGCCAAGGCGGGGCTCCATTCCGTGAGGGCAACGAAGAGGTTCAAGATGGCGCTGCTGCTCACGCTTGAGTGAGCAGCCATACCGCACGCATCAAACTCTTAAGGAGAGTGGCACAGATGATCCAGGTCGCCTTCTATGACACGAAGGAATATGACAAGCCTTCCTTCGAACAGTATGGCGGCCAGCATGGCGTGCAGTTCCGCTTCCTGGAGACCAAGCTGAACGAGGACACGGTGGAGCTGGCCAGGGGCTGCGACGCGGTGTGCGTGTTCGTGAACGACACGGTCAACGCCGCCGTGATCGAGAGGCTGCACGAATACGGCGTCAAGCTGATCGCCCTGCGCTCCGCCGGCTACAACAACGTGGACGTGCGGGCGGCCTTCGGCAAGGTCCACGTCGTCCACGTGCCCGCCTACTCGCCCTATGCCGTGGCGGAGCACGCCATCGCGCTGCTGCTCACATCCGTGCGCCGCACCCCACAAGGCATACAACCGCACGCGGGACTTCAACTTCTCGCTGAGCGGACTGACGGGGTTCGACCTCCACGGGAAGACCATGGGGGTCATCGGCACGGGCAAGATCGGGAGGATCTTCATCGACATCTGCCGCGGGTTCGGGATGCACGTCATAGCCTACGACCGCTTCCCCGCCCAGGACGGCGGCATCGAGTACGTCTCCCTGGACGAGCTGTTCGCCCGCAGCGACATCATCTCCCTGCACTGCCCCCTGACGGAGGAGACCAGGCACATGATCGATGCGGATGCCATTGCCCAGATGAGGAAGGGGGTCGTGATCGTCAACACGTCCCGAGGCGGGCTCGTCGACGCGGAGGCGCTCCTCGAGGGCATCAAGGCGCGCAAGGTCGGCGCGGCCTGCCTGGACGTGTACGAGGAGGAGGCTGACGTCTTCTTCGAGGACCGCTCCGGCCACATCCTGAACGACGACCTGCTGTCGCGCCTGATCTCCATGCCCAACGTGATCGTCACCTCCCACCAGGCGTTCCTGACGGCAGAGGCGCTGGACAACATCGCGGAGACGACGGTGGGCAACATCCTGTCGTACTTCGAGCGCGACGGCATCTGCGACAACGAGCTGTGCTACCGCTGCGGCAACATCGAGCGGTGCCGCAAGGAACGGAAGGAGAGGTGCTTCTGAGGGGGCTTGACCATGAAAGCTCATCGCAAACGAAGCTTTCGTGTGCTGCGGCCTGTGCGAGGAAACCTGCCCCCATGGTCTTTTCCATGAGCGACGCGGGCGTTGCCCGACCATTGAGGGCGAAATACCGGAAGAAGCGATGGACACTGCCGCTGTAGCCAAGGAGGATTGCACCGTTGGTGCCATAGAGAAGGCTTAAAAGAAGGAGGAAAAGCCATGCGTACGAGTATTGTCAGGGTAATCGGACGGGAGATCATCGACTCTCGCGGGAATCCCACGGTCGAGGCGGAAGTCTGGCTGGAGGATGGGACGGCTGGAAGAGGCTGACGGACCGACTTGGCGACAAGGTGCAGCTGGTGGGCGACGACCTGTTCGTCACCAACACCGAGCGCCTAGCCAAGGGCATTAAGCTGGGTTGCGGAAACTCCATTCTCATACGGAGTCGAGACTGCCAGCAGGGTCTTCACGTCGACACTTGGGCGTATGAACACGGAGGTCGTCGGGCTATTGTGCCTGGACAGTACGCACAAGGTGATTGGCTATTCCACCGTGGCCATGGGCTCAGTCGATCGGGTCACGCCATCCGTAGCGCAGATCCTGAGGACCGCCCTGCTTTCGAACGCCTCCTACATCGTCGTCGCCCACAACCACCCGAGCGGGGTCTGCGAGATCACCGAACCCGACATCGCACTGACGAAGAGGATAGGCGGAGCTGCACAGCTCATGGACATTAGCCTCATCGACTCCCTCGTCGTATGCCCGAGCGGTGAGTTCGCATCGATTCGCGAAAGCATGGGGAGGGATTAATGGCCATTGTGGACTCCACCGTCTTCAAGGTCAGGGACTCGGTCGACTTGTTCCTGACCGACGGGACGTACCTCACCGCCTACTACATGAACTCTCGCAAGAGACGGACCTTCCGCGTGAACGAAGAGACCGTCGCCCTTCTCGAACGTATCGACGGACGCCGACAGGTCGGATTGACGCACGACAGCATTCATGCCATCATCGGATTGTCAGCACCAATCGAGACGAGACCACATGGAGCGCAGGGAGATAGCACCGCTTGAGATGGCGGGTCACATCATGGAGAAGCTGCCGGACGGCGTGCTGCTCAACAGCCAGGCGAACGGCCGCTTCAACTCGATGGTCATCGCCTGGGGACATCTGGGAGTCGAATGGGGCAAGCCCATCTTCGTGTGCTACGTGCGCGAGGGACGCTTCACGCGACCCCTCATCGACGAGGCAGGCGCCTTCACCGTGAGCATCCCGACGGAGCGCCTCTCTCCCGAGGTCCTGCGCATATGCGGGGCAAACAGCGGTCGTGACATCGACAAGGTCGCCGAGGCGGGACTCACGCTGGTCGACGCCCAGGCCAACGGCGTGCCGGCAGTGGCCGAGGCACCCATCACCCTGGAGTGCAAGGTCGCCTACCGGTGCCCCCAGGATCTCTCGCTCATGCCCGAGGACGTGCTCGCGCGCTTCTATCCCCAGGACGTCCCGTCCGACAGCTGCGGGTCGAACCGCGACACCCACGTCGCCTACTACGGCGAGATCGTCGCCAGCTACGTGCTGGAGTAGGGAGGCCATATGGCGCGCATCGCGACCGTCGGCGACGGCGACATGGACGTCTACAACAACCTCGGCACGTCCTACCCTGGCGGCAACGCCGTCAACGTGGGCGTCCACCTCTTTCGCCTCGGTGTCGAGACCGCCTTCGTGGGTGCCGTGGGCGATGACGAGTATGGGCGTCGCGTCATCGAGAAGCTTGCCGCAGAGGGCCTCGACACCAGCCACATCCAGGTGCTTCACGGCGAGACTGCCGTGAGCGAGGTCGAGTTCGTCGACAACGAGCGCGTCTTCGGCGACTACCATGACGGCGTCATGCTCGACTTCAAGCTCTCTCCCGCCGACATCGACTTCCTGTGCACCTATGACCTCGTCCACTCGGCCATGTGGGGCATGGTCCACGATGACCTCCACCTCATTCGCGAGCGCGGCGTACCTGTCAGCTTCGACTTCGCAGACAAGCTCGAGGACAACCCCGTCACCGAGGTCGCCATCGAGAACTGCGACTACGCCATCTTCAGCTACACCGAGGACGACACCTACATCCGCGACTACCTGCGTCGCATGCATGCGCGTGGCCCCAAGGTCGCGCTTGCCACGCTCGGCGGCAACGGGTCCGTCGCCTTCGACGGCGAGCGTTTCGTCACCTGCGGCATCGTGCCTGTCGAGGTGGTCGACACCATGGGTGCCGGCGACTCCTACATAGCCGGCTTCATCACCGGCATCGCGCGCGGGCTCTCCCTCGAGGAGAGCATGCGGCTGGGCGCCGAGACCGCAAGCGAGACCATCACCTACATGGGCGCCTGGTAGGCGCGACGACACCGAGAGGAGCGAGCGAGATGGCAATCACCGGCAAGGAGTTCTGCCGCATGCTCGACGGCACCTCCATCAGCCCCCTGGCAACCAAGAAGGACATGGAGGACCTGCTCGATTTGGCGCGCGAATATGAGTTCTACTCGGTCATCGGGCCGCGCTGCTTCGTGCCCATGCTCGTCGCGGGCGTCAAGGGCACCTCCACCATCGCTGGCTCGGGCTGCTGCGGTGACGACGGCTGCGAGCCGGCGAACATCAAGGCAATCGCCGCCGCCAACTCGATCGCACTGGGCGCCCAGGAGATCGACATGGTCATGAACCTGCACTACTTCAAGAGCGGCATGTACGACGAGGTCGTCGAAGACATCGCGACGGTCAAGTACGCCATCGGTGACCACCCGCTCAAGTGCATCATCGAGTCCCCCGTCCTCACCGACGAGGAGATTGCCAAGGCGACCGAGCTCGTGATCGAGGGGGGCGCCCAATACGTCAAGACCTCCATCGGAGGCGGCCATGTCACGACCATCCACCAGGTCGAGATCGTCTCGCGCGTCAACAGGGGGCGTATCGGCATCAAGGCCTCGGGCGGCATCCGCGACCTCGCAACCGTCGATGCCATGCTCGAGTTCGGCGTCAACCGCTTTGGCGTTGGCCTCAATGCGGCGTTCGAGATCATGCGGGCCGCCGACGCACGCTAGGCCACCGTCTGGCCAAGTCGCCCTTGTAGGACCAGGAAGCAGGTAAGGGACATCGCCCGCAAACGCGAGGGCACCCAAGGCCCCTATCCCTCCGGCAGGGGTCATGACGAGCGACGGTACGTTCGGCTTGGGGGCCGAGGTAGAACTGCGCCAAGCACGCCTCGACATCAACCTATCGGCTATCAGTCGGCGCCAGCGAACTCGGCGGCATGACAATACAGATCATATGGACAGCCGCACAGGGCCAAACCGGGTTCGTCGGCCACCAGCGTTGGACCATCCTCTTTCCCCGTGTCAAATGCAGCCATTGTAGAGACACGGGGAAGCCCTGACAGACTATACCGACCACACCGGATCCGCCAGCGCTCAGCGCCGGCCGCTTCCTCGAGTTGTTCTGCGCCCGGTAGGCTCAAATTTGGAGAAATACAAATCGAAGGCCTATAACCCCTCTATTTCCTATGCTGGAAAGGGGTGTCCAAGTGATGTGGTTTCTGTGCTTTCTTCCCGTCTGTTCATCGGCTTTCATAGCCTATTTCAGCACCCTTTCAGCACCCCTTTCAGCACCCTTAACAAAAAACAGGCCATCGACTGTAGCGATGACCTGCGGTTTCTTGGTCGCGGGGGCCGGATTTGAACCGACGACCTCCGGGTTATGAGCCCGGCGAGCTACCAGACTGCTCCACCCCGCAATGTCTGGGCACACCGTGTGTGCGAGGAATAAAGATACCAGCTTTGGCGAAGAAGTCAAACGAGAATCTGCATTGCGTACGAGTTCTCCATATCTCACAG
>ONMP01000130.1 GCA_900318935.1 uncultured Actinomycetes bacterium | reverse complement strand
TCCCCCGTTCAGCAGCTCTGTCGCGAAACTGTGTCGTACGGCGTGAGGACCCACTCCCTTGGGGATGCCCGCAAGCTCGGCGTGGTGCGCAAAAGCCGCACGCAGCGTGTCCGCACTCATCGAGTTCCCCCTCGATGAGACAAACAACCCCTCTGCGGCAGGACCTTTCTTGCGACGGGCGACAAGCTCTGGACGAGCTTTATCGACATAGCTTCGCAGGGCGTCAAGCGCTCGCTTGTAGAGGGGCACGATTCGCTCCTTGCGTCCCTTTCCGTACAGAATTACCTGCCCAAGCTCATAATCTACCGCAGACGGAACAAGTCCCGCCAATTCCGAGATACGTGCGCCCGTAGCATAAAGCGTCTCGATAAGCGCGGCATCGCGCACCCCCTCGGGAATCGACAGGTCGCAGGTCTCGACGATGGACGTTATCTCCGCATCTGGCAGAGTTCGTGGAAGCGTCTTCTTTTGCGAGCGTCCAGAAAGAGTGGCAAAGACCGACATCAAGACCTCTCCACGCCTCTCGAGCCACTCGTATGCCCTCCGCAATGCCGAGAGCCTGCGATTGATGGTCTTGTCCGCATATTTGGAGCGCACCAAGTAGGTCAAGTACCCTCTGAGACGCCGGTCGTCTGCCACGAGAGGGTCGATTCCCTCGCGTGCACACCAGCGACCAAAGGACTCTAGGTCCGATCGATATGCTCGGACGGTATGCGCCGATAGGTTACGTACACCAGAGAGCCACATCGCGTACTCGTCCACCAAGCGATCCCAGCTCTCAATTCCCTCGCTCATGACGAAACCGTGTGATTCTCGCGCTTAGCCGTATCGTCCAACGCCCCTGACGTGGAGCCATCCCCTTGCGCATCCGCCCCAAATCCGCGAAAGAGGTCAGCACGACTCTCGACATAGCATGCCATGTCCTTGGCACCACGCTCTGCATAGGCACGGTAGCGTTCGCGCTTACGCATGCGCGGACCATCGAGCGGTGGAACCAACCCAAAGTTCACGTGCATGGGTTGATAGGGATGCGTATCCGGGTCAGTCGCATAGGCGACAAGGGCACCGAGCGCACTGGTACGCGGCAAACTCACCGAGGGCAGGCCCTCGATATCGGCATAGGTGTTCAGAGCTGCAAGCAGGCCGGAGGCAATTGCCTCGACATAGCCTTCCGTGCCCGTGATCTGACCGGCAAGACGGACCTGCGTGCCCGGCACGGCAAAAGTACTGTCGAGGGCACGTGGGCTGTCGACGAAGGTGTTGCGATGCATGACGCCATAACGCAGGAAGTCACAGTCGGCCAGACCGGGTATCATCCGAAACACCCTCCCCTGCTCGCCCCACGTGAGGTTGGTCTGGAAGCCGACGAGGTTGTAGGCAGTGCAGGCAGCATTCTCGGCCCTGAGCTGCACGACCGCCCACGGACGATGGCCCGTGCGCGGGTCTGTGATTCCCACCGGCTTGAGGGCGCCGAACCGCAGCGTGTCCACGCCCTTGCGTGCAACCTCCTCGACGGGTTGGCAGGCGCTAAAGAGATCTCTTTGCTCGAACTCGCGCGCAAGCACGCGCTTTGCATCCACGAGCTCGCGCCAGAACGCCTCATACTCCTCGCGGGTGAAGGGACAGTTGAGATAGTCTCCGACACTTGTCTCGTCATAGCGCGACTGCTTGAACGCCACGGAGAGATCGATAGTCTGAGCGTCAACCACCGGCGCGGCCGCATCAAAGAACGCGAGATACTCGCCGCCCACGAGTTTGGAGATGGCAGCCGCCAGGCGTGGCGAGCAGAGCGGGCCGGCACAGATGACGCAACGACCGTCCGGAATCTCCTCAACCTCCTCGCGCACGAGCTCGATGAGCGGAGAGCCCATAATCGCCCGCTCTACGCCATCCGAGAAGCGTTCACGATCGTCCGCAAGGGAACCGCCGGCCGGCACGGAACAGCCACGCGCGATGGGTAGCAGATGCGAGCCCATGGCATCGAGCTCAGCCTTGAGCATGCCCGCAGCGCTGTCCGGGCGAGTCGCCTTGAGCGAGTTCGAGCAGACGAGTTCGGCAAGCCCATCCGTACGGTGCGCCGGCGCATTCCCCCGCGGCCTCTGCTCGTAGAGCACGACGGGAACCCCACGCTCGGCAAGGGAGAGCGCACACTCACAGCCCGCGAGACCACCTCCCACGACGATGACCCTCTCGTTCATGCGCAGTCTCCTCCTCGCTCCTTATTGCCTACGATGCGTGGCGACGTTCGATACTGCTGATACGCCTCACTTGTCAGACTGTATCGTCCATCCGGTAGACGTACCACGATACCACGTGACTCGTAGTCCGCAAGCGTCTGTAGCAGCGTGAGCACTGATTGACCAAGCCTCGTCGCAAGCTCGTCTGGCCGCCACGGCGACGCCACGAGGGCTGAAACAACCTCACCCATCGCACTCGTCGCATCCTCCATCACGACGCGCAAAAGACCGTAATCCATGGAGATGCGCATCTCAAGGTCGACCTCGCTGCAAATCGGAAGGGCCCCCTCACTTATGAGACGGTTTGTTCCTGCCGAGTTAGGGGAAAAGATGGACCCCGGCACGGCATAGATCGTTCGGTCAAGCTCAAGGGCAGCATTCGCAGTACTCATCGTACCCGAGCGCTCTCCGGCCTCGGCAACGAGAAGCACCGGGGAGAGCGCCGCAATAACCACATTGCGTCTCGGAAACGAGTACTTGGTAGGTGGTGCCCCCCAAGGACTCAGCGACACCACGGCTCCACCGCACTCAACCGCATCGTGAAACACATCTTCCGACGATTTTGGATACACCCGGTCGGCGCCGCAACCAGAGACCACGACCGTCCTGCCCCCAGCATCTATCGCCGCCCTGCTCGCCGCATGGTCGCAACCCATTGCCCCACCCGAGACAACGCAGATGGAGCTCTCCGCTGCTATGCGTCCCGCCATCTCCGCTATCGCTTGACCGTAGGGAGTAGCGCGACGTGCACCGATGACCGAGATGGATTCCGCGCTCAACAGTTCAGGAGTTCCCACGCCATACAAAACCTGTATCTGCCGCGTCTCATCTCCACGCAGTGACTCGGGAAACAGCCCGTCCTCCCGCGTGATCTCCCACCTTTCGCCACTCATGCCATCCTCCTCACAACGAAGCTCTCGTTCTGAAGGCGCACGCCTCTATGACGTGCTCCTTTCCAACCTTCTCCTTTTCGGCGAGATCGGCGATGGTTCGAGCCACGCGCGCGATGCGCACGATGTTTCGACCACCCAGTCCGAGACGCCGCGCAACCCCCTCGAGCGTCGCTTCGGCGGCGTTATCGAGAGCCTGTGCCGCGACTGACCCACCACGCCTAATTTCACCAGTACCGGTACGCTTGGCCCTCCACGACGCAAACTCCCGCGCACGGGCCACGTCCTGCGCCATCTGACTCGACGAGGTACCTCCCTCACCAGATATGATGCGCGACGGAGACGGCCTCGCCACGTCCACGAGCACGTCGATACGGTCCATGAGCGGACCTCCTATGCGCGCCTGATAAGACTGGATACGCGCCGGAGCGCACGTGCATTCGTGGTCGGGATCTCCCAGATACCCGCAGGGACAAGGATTGGCAGCTGCCACCAGCATGAAGTCGCAAGGAAAGACATAGCTGCCCTCCACGCGAACGATGCCCACCACACCGTCCTCTATGGGCTGGCGCAACGCCTGGAGCACGCTCGGGGCAAACTCGGGCAGCTCGTCGAGAAAGAGGACCCCACGATGCGCAAGCGACACCTCGCCCGGAGTAACGGGCCTACCCCCTCCTACCATGCCACCCTTCGAGATTGCGTGATGAGGAGCTCTGAAGGGACGGTTTCCAGCTTGTATACTCTCGAGGGGCTGTCCCGCCACGGAGTGTATGAGCATCGCCTCGGCACGCTCGCTCTCGGAAAGCTTCGGCAAGATGGTAGGCATACGTTTGGCCATCATGGATTTGCCAGCTCCGGGAGGACCCACCATCAGCAAGCCATGCCCTCCAGCCGCCGAGATCACAAAGGCGCGTTTCGCCATCTCCTGGTCGACGACGTCCGCGTAGTCCAGATCGCCAAAGTCATCGTCCTCGGAGCACAGACATGCCATGCCACGCAATGGCGGAAACTCCCGCACTCCTTCCCGCAGGTCCACGATGTTTTCGCACACACGCGCATCTGATTTCGAGGGAAACACCGCGTCAGCCGTCACGAGCGTCAGATGCTCGCTCTGCGCAAGCAAATCGAAGGCGACGAGGCCCCTCACTTCGCTCACATTACCCCAAAGGCTGAGTTCGCCCACAAAGAGACACTCGTCAAGCCCGTCCGTGGGAATCTGGCCCGTGCAGACCAATATGCCTACGGCTATGGCCAAGTCAAAGCCCGTGCCCGTCTTTCTGATCTCGCTTGGTGCCAGATTGACGGTGTAGTGGAGGCGCGGTAACTCAAAACCGCAGTTCTTGATTGCACAGCGCACGCGAAATCGAGCCTCCTGCACGGCAACGTCAGGCAAGCCAACAATCTGGATGCCGGGAATGGCCTGCGAAATGCTCACTTCCACGGTTACGGGAAGCGCCTCCACGCCACGAAGCACCGCGGCGTGAACGGAGTATGCATCGTATTTGGGCACAGCTACCAGTCCCACTCGTAGGCACCCGCCATGTAGCGGACGCGTGCCGTATTGCTGTCGATGAGCTTGACGGCCACCACATCGAAGCGGACGGAGTCGTACTGGGGCTTCTTTGAAAGGTAGATGAGCGCAAGCTTCTCGTACTTGCCACGCTTTCGACTGCCGACAGCCAGCTCTGGTATGGGCTCGTCATCGATGCGGAGCGCATGGAGACTGCGAGTCTTGACTTCCACCAGTAGTATCGTTTCGCCTTCGCGTGCGATGATGTCGACCTCGCCCAGAGAGCATCGCCAGTTGCGCTCAAGGATCTCGATGCCCATGCGCTCCATGAAGAGTGCGGCGATATCCTCGCCCTTGCTTCCGATCATCCTGCTGCTGTACGCATGGGCATCGTCCGAAAAGTCAAGACCAATGCCCTCGCCCACCACCTCGACATCCTTGATCCACTGTGACGTGCCGGTATTCATGGTCGTGAGTGAGCCTTGAACGAAAGAATCTGCCATCTGTGCCTCCTTTGCCTTGGGGAAGCACAGAATCGCAAACGCATGTAGCAGCTTTTTCCCCGCTAGCAGACACTTTTTTCCCCGCTCAATTAAGTGCGCGACGTCTTGCGTCGGGGAACGAGCAGCACGAGACCCTATATGATTCGAATAAGTATGTGTACGAGCTTGAGCACCCCGTCAAAAGAGACGAGGTGTCTCCAAGAAGTTTCCACAAAAAGAGGCCCGATGTATCGGAGAAAGTCCCTTTGCACGAATCGACTCGATATGCTCGGCCGAGGCGTAACCCTTGCTAGAGGCCAAATGATATCCAGGATACTCCCGAGCGTAACCCACCATGATTGCGTCGCGCGTGACTTTCGCCACGATGGATGCGGCCGCGATGCATGCTATGCGCGCGTCACCCTTCACCACGCATCGCTCGCGCTCGTGTACATGAACGGGATTGCCGTCGATGAGCACGCTATCTGGGTCAACACCACAGGCGTCGATGGCGCGCGACATCGCAATGCGCAGGCACGTAGCCATGCCCCGCGCATCTATCTCATCCGCTGGCACATGGGCGATTCCCATGGCCGTCGCATGCCGCTCGATTCGTCTCGAGAGGGCCTCGCGACGCTCCGGCGTCAGACGCTTTGAGTCGTCTATGCCCCAGATTATAGGCTCGGCAGGAAGTGCCACGGCCGCGACGGTGAGCGGTCCTGCCACAGCGCCTCGGCCGACCTCGTCGACACCGACTACCAACCCCTCACCGCCAAGCTCACGCTGCAGAGCATACATCCCAAGGACCCGCTCGCGCTCGGCCTGCACACGCTGAGCTCGCTTGCGCGCTGCTTCGAGGGCGTGTCGTACCTGCTTGCGCGGATCGTTGGCATAGCGTTCCTCAAGCTCCGGCAACTCCCCCGGCTCAGCGCCCGCGATGAGTCCCGCAATCTCCTTCGCCCTACGAAGACCCGCATCCGCCACGACTAGCTCCTCTCTGTATAAAAACAGGGCCACCTCGCTCGAGGTGGCCCCGCCACGCATACTTGCTAGATGCGCTTCTCGCGAATGCGAGCTGCCTTGCCCACACGGTCGCGCAGGTAGTACAGCTTGGCCCTGCGAACCTGACCGTGACGCACTACCTCGAGGCGTGCAATCTTCGGGCTGTGCAGGGGGAAGGTGCGCTCGACGCCTACGCCGAAGCTCAGCTTGCGCACCGTAAAGGTCTCACGCGCACCTGCGCCGCTCATGCGAATGACGTCACCCTGAAACACCTGCTCACGCTCGCGCTCGCCTTCGCGAATGCGATAGTGGACGCGAACGTTGTCGCCCACGATGACCTTAGGCAGGTCATCTCGAATCTGCGCAGCCTCGATGGCCGCAATGTAGTCAACTGCCATTACACTTTCCCATCTCTAGAGGTGCCGTCGCTTTGCGATGCGACACATAGCTTTACACACAAGGGCATATCTTACCCGATTCGCAGATCTCGCGCAACCCTAAACACAAAAGCCGACAACCACCGATGCGGGAACCTCCGGAGAGCCAAGGGACTGAGGGAACCCAGAGTCAGAGACCTGATAGAAGTATCCCAATGAACCCGTACCGCCGTAGCTTGAGAAATCGAACGGGTAGGGCGTCCTGTACCACCATGGCGACTTGCCCGTCGAGTTGGCCAACGAGAGGAAGCCGTTCGGGTCGCTCTCCCCCGTCACACCCTCGCGAATGAACGCCTCGTACTGCGTACCCTCCGCATTGAGCATGCCATCGACGTCTTGCCATCCGCGTCTTCCCCTGAACTCCTCACCGTCCCATCGCACGTCACCACACACCTCATGAGGCGAAAAGACCCACAGCTCGTCAGCCGTCGGCGTGATGCTGTCGAAGGAATCCGTAAGGCCTACGTTGTTGGTGAGCTTATTCACCGCCACAATCTTTGACGAGAGGTCTGGCTCCAGGCGCGCCTTCTGCTCACCCGCAAGGCGTGCGCGCAGGCTTGACTTCTCCCACCCCCCGTTTATCGTGACCTCATCGTTCATCGGAAAAATGTCGAGAGCACCTACGGTCATGAAGGTAAGCCCCGCCTTGCCGCTCCCGTCGGCTTTGTCGTCATGGCATATGCCTACGAGACGCACGTCGAGCGCTCGCGTGTCATCTATGATTATCTGTTTGGTCTGCCTTGTGATCGCGCCGTCGTCGTCCACAAGGCCGAAGGATTTCGCCACCTCGCGCTGTGCCTCCGGATTCTCCTCAGCGACGATCAGCGTCGAAATCTGGCTCAGTTCGTCCCAAGTGTAATCCTGAAGCGACTTCTTGTGCAAAACCTCCTTGGGCGGCTCGTCCACCGATCCCTTGGCCGATTCCTCAGCCTCGTCTTTAGGCGCTACCTCCTCACTGGAATCTACTTCCGGTTGGCTTTCGTTCTGGCTTCCTATCGCACAGGCACTCAACCCAAACGCCAACACGCACGCTATGACCGCTACGACGATCCTTCGCATCGCTCGCTCCCATCATTAGATGCACGATTAAGACCGTATTCCCTCATAAGCAGGATACCATGCCCCTCGCGCTTGTACGTTCGTGTGGAGAATAAAGGGGAGGCCGTCCATGGACAGCCTCCCCTCGATCAAGCAGGTGTTTGGCTATGAAAGCTTAGAGCTTGGCAGCGCCACCGTTGCTCTTGATCTTTGCCTGAGCAGCCGCGAGACGCGCGATAGGCACGCGGAACGGCGAGCAGGACACGTAGTCAAGGCCGAGGTCATAGTACTTCTGGATGGAGTCGGGATCGCCGCCGGTCTCGCCGCAGACGCCGCAGACGATGTCGGGGTTGGTGGCCTTGCGAGGGTAGCGAACGGGTTGGTCTTGATGAGCTTCTCGTTCATGTAGGTGTCGAGGAAGGAGGACTCCACGTCGTCACGCGAGAAGCCGAGGCAGGTCTGCGTGAGGTCGTTGGTGCCGAAGCTGTAGAAGTCAGCATACTTGGCGATGTGGTCGGCGGTGATGGCAGCACGCGGCAGCTCGATCATGGTGCCGATGGGGATCTCCAGCTTGATGCCATACTCCTCGGAGACGGCCTTGATGTCGTCCTCGCACATCCAGCGGAGGTGCTTGAGCTCCTCGGAGAAGGCCACGAGCGGAATCATGATCTCAGGCTTAGCGTCCACGCCCTCCTTGATGAGCTCAGCCGCGGCGGAGCAGATGGCACGGAACTGCATGTGGTTGAGCTCGGGATACAGGAAGCCGAGGCGGCAGCCACGGGTGCCGAGCATGGGGTTGGCCTCCTGGAAGGAGTCGAGCTGCTTGAGCAGAGCCTGCTTGGTGGCAACGGCGGCGTCAAGCTCCTCCTTGAGGGCAGCGAGCTTCTCGTCAACCTCGGCAGCAGCGTCAACGGCCTTGGCGGCAGCCTCGAGCTTCGCGATCTCGACCTCGAGCTCACGCGGGCTGTCCAGGAACTCATGCAGCGGGGGATCGAGCAGACGCACGATCACAGGCAGACCCTCCATGGCCTTGAACATGCCAAGGAAGTCACCCTTCTGGGCCTCGCCGAGCTTGGCGAGGGCATCAGCCTTGACTGCGGGGTCGTCGGCAAGGATGAAGTTCTGGATGAGGTACTTGCGGTCGCCCAGGAACATGTGCTCGGTACGGCACAGGCCGATGCCCACGGCGCCGTTCTCGCGGCTGAGAGCTGCATCCTCGGGGTTGTCTGCGTTGGCACGAACACCCATGACACGGCCGCGCTCCTCGTTGAAGCGAACCTCGTCGGCCCAGTCAAGAATGGTCTGGAGGTCGCCGCCGAGCTCAGGACGGACGAGCTTGGCCTCGCCGGCATACACGTTGCCGGTGGTGCCGTCGATGGAGATGACGTCGCCTTCCTTGAGGACGATGTCGGTGCCGGCGATAGCGCAGGTCTTCGCAGCGGCATTAATCTGGAGCGCCTCAGCGCCGCAGACGCAGGGCTCGCCCATGCCGCGGGCGATGACGGCCGCGTGGCTGGTCTTGCCGCCGTGCGAGGTCAGGATGCCGTCAGCGGCGTCCATGCCGGGCAGGTCATCAGGAGTGGTCTCCCAACGCACGAGGATGCAGGACTTGCCGGCATCGCGGTAAGCCACGGCATCCTCGGAGGAGAAGACAACGGCGCCCACAGCGGCACCAGGGCTGGCGTTCAGACCCTTGGTGAGGATCTCGCGACCCTTGATGTCGGCGGCGTCAAACTGCGGGTGCAGGAGCTGGTCGAGCTGCTCGGGGGCCACGCGCATAACGGCCTCTTCCTTGGTGATGCGACCCTCCTCAACCATCTGGATGGCGACCTTGAGGGCAGAGAGGGCGGTACGCTTGCCGACGCGGGTCTGCAGCATGTAGAGCTTGCCCTGCTCGATGGTGAACTCGAGGTCCATCATGTCCGCATAGTGATCCTCGAGAATCTCGAAGACGTGGAAGAGCTGCTTGCCAGCCTCCTCCAGACCGGGCTCGGTCGGGAGCTTGGCGATGGGCTCGGTGTTACGGATGCCAGCGACGACGTCCTCGCCCTGGGCATTGACCAGGTAGTCACCATAGCGCTCGTTGGTGCCGTCAGCCGGGTTGCGCGTAAAGGCAACGCCGGTGGCGGAGGTGTTGCCCTTGTTGCCGAACGCCATGACCTGGACGTTGACGGCGGTGCCGAGGGAGTCGTCGATCTTGTTCTGCTTGCGGTAGAGGATGGCGCGCTCGGTGTTCCAGGAGCCGAAGACGGCCTGCTCGGCAAGGCGGAGCTGGAGGATCGGGTCGTGGGGGAAGACGGCCTTGCCGTCAACCTCGACCTCGGGGTACTTGGCGACGTCGACGTTGTCAGCGAAGATCTGCTTGAACGTGGCGACGAGGTCCTTGAGGTCGTCAGCATCGAGCTCGGTGTCGAGCTTGACGCCCTTCTCGGCCTTCTTGGCGGAGATGGCATCCTCGAAGAGCTGGCCGGAAACGCCCATGACGACGTCGGAGAACATCTGGACGAAGCGGCGGTAGGAGTCGTACGCGAAGCGGGGGTTGCCCGTCTGCTTGATGAGGCCCTGGACGGAGTCGTCGTTGAGGCCGAGGTTGAGGACGGTGTCCATCATGCCCGGCATGGAGAAGGGAGCGCCGGAGCGCACGGAGACCAGCAGCGGGTCCTCGTCGTCGCCGAGCTTCTTGCCCATGCGCTTCTCGAGGTCCTTGCGGTACTCGTCGATCTCATCGAGGACGCCCTCGGGCCAGACGTTGCCGGCGCTGGAGTAAGCGACGCAGGTCTGGCAGGTGATGGTGAAGCCGCTGGGAACGGGGAGGCCGATGTTGGCCATCTCGGCGAGGTTGGCGCCCTTGCCACCCGTGATCCACTTGGCCTCGTTGACGGTGGCACCCGCGACCTCGGTCACGTTGTTGCCGTTCTCATCGAAACCGAAACGATAGACGTGTTTTTCTGCCATAGTTTCTCCCTTTTCTAACATCAAACACGGTCGGACTGGCATGTTCCGAGGGAAACAGCCCGTTTCCCTCCAATTTGGATATTCTAAAGCAAGAGGACCCCT
>ONMP01000158.1 GCA_900318935.1 uncultured Actinomycetes bacterium | reverse complement strand
CCACGTGCTCGAGGCGCTCGCGCAAGCCTTTGTCAACGAAACGATTAAAGAAGTCCATCTCGTCAGGGCAGGTATCCATGACGTAGCGCAGTACATACTTGAGCATGTCTTCTGCTAGGTCCATGTCGTCATCAAGGTCGGCGAAGGCGATCTCGGGCTCGATCATCCAGAACTCTGCCGCATGACGGCGCGTGTTCGAGTTCTCGGCGCGGAAGGTGGGACCAAAGGTGTAGATGTCGCCGAACGCCATCGCGAAGTTCTCGCCCTGGAGCTGACCAGAGACGGTAAGGCTCGCCGCATGGCCAAAGAAATCCTGTGCATAGTCCACTTCGCCAGTTGCTGTGCGCGGAGGATTCGCCGGGTCGATCGTGGTGACGCGGAACATCTCGCCTGCGCCCTCGGCATCCGAGGTCGTGATGATGGGCGTGTTCACATAGACGAAACCGCGCTCTTGGAAGAAGCGATGTATCGCATAGGCAGCTACGGAGCGCACGCGAAATACAGCCCGGAAGAGGTTTGTGCGCGGACGAAGATGCTGCTGGGTGCGCAGGAACTCCTTGGAAGTACGCTTCTTTTGCAGCGGATAGTCACCTGCCGAGGTACCCTCGACCACGACGCTTGCGGCACGCAGCTCGATGGGCTGCTTGGCTGCCGGCGTCAGCACCAGCTCACCTTCCACTATGACCGCCGTGCCCAACGTGAGGGCACAGGTCTCGTCATACGCCTCGAACTCCTCGCGATTGAGTACGACCTGCAAGTCTTTGAAGCAACTGCCGTCATTGATGGTGACAAATGCCACCTGACCCATGTCGCGCACGGAACGCAGCCACCCTGCGACGGTGAGCGTCTGCCCGCCAAGGGTGTCGGCGTCAGCAAAGAGCGTAGCGATTCTGGTCCTTTCCATATGTGCCTCCTCGTCGAACCATCACGTATGCGGGGAAAGACTTTAGCACGTTATGGGCCGACGTGGGACGAAACCTCCGCGTCGAGTGTGGTAGGCTTAGGGTTCACCACTCGACCAAGGGGGTCCTCATGCCTCACATTCGCCTCAACTCAGCAAACAAGGTCCTCGCCGTGGCTGGCGCCGCCGTCGCCGCCGTGCCCTTGGTGGGCTTCATCGGTTTTACCGCCGCCTCCCATGGCGTATATCACCGCTCGAACTTCAGTAGCGCATCTGAGCTGTATTTCCGCCTGACGAACAGTCGCAAGCGTCTGGCAGACCCCCTGACTTTCGACAACTTCTTGCTCAAGCGTGCAAGTGAGAACGAGCAGCTGATCGACGTGCCTGAGCACATGCCGTTCAAGGTCTCAGTGGAATCGCTCGACGTAGATGGCATGCATACCTTCCTTCTCAATCGTCGCGACCGCAACGACCGAGCTGTGATCTACCTCCATGGCGGCGAGTACCTGCTGACTCCGAGCGTATACCACTGGAAGTTCTTGGACACCATCGCGCGGCGCACCCGCGCGGAGATATTCTTTCCGCAATACCCGCTCGCGCCGGTCCACCACCACGAGGAGGCTTACGAAAAGATCGTGAGCCTGTATCGTGAGGTCTCGGAGGCGTATGGCGCACGCAACGTAACACTCATGGGCGATGACGTAGGCGCGACGATGGCTATCGGACTGGCCCAACAGCTCGGAAGCCTCGGGCTTGAACAGCCCTCACACCTTATCCTCGTCTCACCCTGGGCCGACATCACGCTGGAAAACCCGCGCGTGGACGAATACGAGCCCAACGACCCCCTGCTCGCCGTGTACGGCATGCGCAGGGCGGGCTCCCTCTGGGCACATGGCGCAAACCCACATGACCCTCGATTCAGCCCCGTCAACGGAGAGGTGCGCGATTTGCGCAACGTGCTGATGTTCGTCGGAACGCGCGAGCTGCTCTATCCGGATGCACGTCTCCTCTTTGACCGCATCTACGCCACTGGCACGCACGCCCAGCTCGTGGAGGGACGCGGCCTCAACCACAACTTCCCGCTCTACCCCACCCCCGAGGCGGCGCGTGCCATCGATCGCATCGTCGATGCCGTGACGGAGGACTAAGAGGCGGTCCCCCGGGATTGACGTTGGTGTGGGAGCTTTTGCCACACGAACGCCAATCCTACGGAATCCAGCCGCGCCTCAAAGGTTGACGTCCGCTACGGAGAAACTGCATGACAGTGGTATCCGGGCAAGAGCATTCACTACATCCCGTCGAGCCAGCGTCGTGCTTTGCCTTTGGATCCCGTGCGACGGGGACTGCGCCAGCGGTCTGTGACCACGAGGCCTTGGCTGTCGTAGCTCATTGAGGCGTTCGTCGCCTCGACGGCCGTCCTCATCTGACTCATGAACTGCTGGTCGACGAAGAATGTGCCGAGCACTACGACGATGATCGCCCCCACGATGAAGCCGAACGAGCTGTCATCGTCATTGATAACGAGCATGGAGACAATGAACGCGAGCACCGCGAACACAAGCGCCGTGACCGCTACCGTGACGGCACGCCGCTTGCCATCAACGGGCAGGTCACCCACGCACTTACCCGTCTCACCGTTGACGGCAAAGAGCATCTGCTTTCCCTCCCAGGCACAGTGCATCATCCAGACGGGCAACACGGCTGACTCGATACCTTCGACGGCGACCTGGGTTTCGTGTCTCGTGACCTCTTCGATTCCGTCTACCCCACGCTCTCTGGCGGCATCGGCCTTGAGGTCGTCCTCGAACGACCTTCGAGCTCGACCTTCCGCACGAGGCAAACAAGTCTGGGCGTCTTCGTCGGCTACCTCCATGAGGTAACCTGCTGCATAACTCGCCTGAAAGCCGCGCAACTTGCCAAAGTCAAAGGGCGAAATTGCGTCCATGTGCCCATCGGGCATCTTTGACGAGCCATCGACGGGAATTCTCGCAAACGCTGCATGGCCCTTGCGCTTGATTGCGTAGTAGTAATGCTCCGTATGGGAGTTACCTTCGGAGTCCGTGCGCGTCTCTGTCTCGTAACCGATGTAATCGGCGTGGCCCCACACGCGCAGGTTGTAAAGGTGATAGGGAATGTACATGCCCCGCATATGCTCAAGTGAGGCATCGAACGCCCGCGAAAGGTACCACTTATGCTCGAAATGCTGGCGCATACGTTGTTCTGCCTGTTCTTTGCTTACCGAGAAGGGTAGCACCCACTGCGGGACGTTCTCCTTCCTTGCCGTGCCAGACACAAGCATGTTGTTCCCGCAATAGGGACATGTGGTAGAGACGACGCTCTGGTCGGCAGCGACCTCGGCTGCGCACGATGGGCAGCTGTAGACGACCGCGTTGACGGTACCATCAGCCGTCACCTCCCAAGGAGCACGCTCGAGGAAGTCCTCGACTGTCTTTGCGTGGCTCGTTTCGCCTTGTGCCGAGGGCACGTCGCCTAAGGGAATCTCGGCGGCAACCTCCCCCTCGTCGAACTCGCTTTCGCAGAAGCTACACCTGACCCTGCCGGTGATGGGGTCGAACTCCATGACACCACCGCAGTTAGGGCACTGGTACGTTCGAGCCTTCTGCATCGCGAACCTCCTTCGTAAAGTACCGTCCGTGCCTATGGTAGCACAGCGATCAACCGCCGCCAGAGAATGCTCTAGGTCCGTGACGCTCGCCTTTTCATCTTTGACTTGTTGCGATACATCGTATGGTCCGCACGGGCAAACACATCCTCGTAGCTCTCGCCACGCCGATACTTCGCCATGCCACACGCCGCCGAGTACCGCTCCCACGGCTCGACGCTCGCATCGTCTTGCGATACCGCAAAGCGCGCCTGTAGGTCCTTGAGCAGGGCGACGCATCGTCCATAGTGCTCACCCTGCAACACGGCCACAAACTCGTCACCACCCGTACGATACACCGGCACGCCGTCAAGCACCTCGCTGATGATGCCGCACCCTCCCACGATGTACTTGTCGCCGCTCTCGTGACCAAAGGTGTCGTTCACATACTTGAGGTTGTTGAGGTCAACCATGATGACAGCGAACTCCGCTCGCCCGGCATCGATGTCTTCCTTAATCAGCTCGACGGCGCGCGTATATGCCGCCTTGCTCCTCACATGCGTCAGCGAGTCCTCGAAGGCAATGCGCGACATGCCCTCAGCCTCCTCTTGTGCGCTGCGAGCACGCGTCTCTGCCTGAATGATGTCGGCGACGTATGCCTGCATGTCTTCAGACATCTGCAAGATGGCATCACTCAGCGACTCAATCTCGTTCTGCGTATTGATGTGGGGATCGTCAAAGAGGAGCATCGAGGGATCTCGACGCTTGTGGCTCCTTTTTGCGAAGTTTCGCGCGCTCCTCTCGAGCTTGCGGATGGGTAGAGTCACGTCGTGGCGGAGCCAGAACATGAGCAGGATAACGAAGGAGACGCCTATGGCGCAGCTGAGCAGCGCGCTTTGGACGACGTGGCGATTGATCTCGTCATGCATCGAGTCGATGAAGAGATCGGCGCACAGCAGCGCGACCGTCTCACCGTCCGACGCGACGAGCGGCTTGCAGGCCGTGTAGCAGAGGCCCCAGTCGGAGTCCGTCTCGAAGTACGTGACGTCGGGCGAATCCCATGCCTCAAGGTAGGGCTTTATGCTCTCTGGCGTATAGTTCTCGTCATCCTCGTAGAGCATGGGCCAGTCCTCAGAGTCACCCGCCTCGCGCTCCGCCTCGCTCGTCGACGCAACGATGCTCACCATGGTACCGTTCTCATGCGGTATGGAGAGGTAGAGGTAGTCGAGCCCGTAGTCGTCTACGTACTCGTTGAAAAATGCTTGAACCTCGGCGTGCTTCTCGGACGGCACGCCTGTGCGCACGCATTCCTGCATGTCGTCCACGTCGATGCGATGCTCCACGCCGGTAATGGTATGCGCTAGGTTCTCGTCGTATTCCTCGTAGAAGCATGCAGAGAAAGAGTGGTAGGTCTGCAGCGAGAGTACGAGGCACATGAGCGTCAGAAAGATGATGCAACTCAGGAGCAAGCTTCGCTGCATCGGTCTCTTGTACGTACCCACGGTTCACCCCCGCCCTCTGACTGGAGACGCTACGCCTCGAAAGTGTGGTTGGAATAGGCGGTCTTTGAGCTGACACCGTCCAAGTTGCCCACCTTGCCCGCGAGCGCAGATATGACGTCAGTGGATGCGTCCACGGCAACGCTAATCACGTTGATACCGCGCATGCGATAGGGCACGCCCATGCGTCCGATGACGTAGTCACCGTACTCATGTAGCAGCGCGTTCAGCGCCTCCACCGAATCGGGGTTCTCGACGATTATGCCGATGACTGCCACGCGCGTCTCCATGGTCGCTCCTCTCGACATATCCCACAAGCATAGCTACCATATTACTCTAATTCCAGAACGAACTCCCCCGCAATGTGTTCTTGTAGCACGTTGCGGGGGAGTTCGTTCCACCCAAGTGACTGCTAGCCTTACTCGCCACGTGCCTCACGGATAATCTTTTGGTACTCAAAGAAGGAATCCTTGCGAGCACGGTGCAAGTCACCCGTGCCGTCATCGTGCTTGTCTACGTAGATGAAGCCGTAGCGCTTGCGCAGCTCTCCAGTACCCGCGGAGACAACGTCGATAGGACCCCACCAAGTGTAGCCAATGACGTTCGCGCCATCTTCCTCGACAGCCGCGCGCAGCGTCTCTACGTGGGCCTTGAGGTAATCGGAGCGGTACGGATCGTGAATCTTCTCCACGCCATCCTCGACGACAACGTCGTCGTAGGCACCGAAGCCGTTCTCCACAATCATCTGTGGCATGTTGTCGTAGCGCTCGGCCACGGTGTTGATGGTCCAGCGCAAGCCGGTTGGGTCGATCTGCCAGCCCCAATCGCTCGCTTTGAGGTAGGGGTTCTTGCCGCCGAGGCTCATGTTGCCGGCCATCTCCTCGCCGTCGTCGTGCGTGGTGGCGGTCATGGACATGTAGTAGCTGTAGGTGAACATGTCCACCTTTCCCTCGGCTAGGATCTCCTCGTCCCCCGGCAGGATGGTGGGCTCGGCACCGTACTGCTTCCACAAGCGCTTGGCGTAGTACGGATAGGCGCCGCGAACCTGCACGTCGGAGGCATACCAGTTCGCATCATCCATCCTCTGCTGGGTGAGCAGCAAATCTTCGGGGTCACAGGTGAGCGGATAGGTGCAAATGAATGCCGTCATGTTGCCCATCATTAGGTCGGGATAGTTATCATGAGCGTACTTGACTGTCTTTGCCCCAGCCAAGAACTGGTGGTGCAGTGCGTCGAAGCAGGCCTTGGCATCAAGCGGGGCCCCGGCGGTGGTGCCGGTATAACCCTGCACGAGGCTGGTGGATAGCGCATTGTTCATGAACGGCATGCCCGTGTTGACCTCGTTGAAGGTGAGCCAGTACTTCACCTTATCATGCCAGCGATCTAGGCAGAACATGCTGTAGGCGCAGAAGAAGTCGATGCAGCGACGGTCGGCCCAGGCGTTGTACTTGGCGACCAGACTGTAGGGGGTCTCGTAGTGCGAGAGGGTCACCAGCGGCTCGATGCCGTTCTCCTTGAGACAGGTGAAGACCTTATCGTAGAACTCGACGCCCTCTGCCAGCGGCTCGGCCTCCTCGCCCGTCGGGAAGAGGCGCGTCCAGTTGATGGACATGCGAAAGACGTTCCAGCCCATCTCGGCGAAGAGCTTGATGTCCTCCTCGTAGTGGCTATAGAAGTCAGTGGCCTCCCAGCTAGGATAGAGGGCGTTCGGGTCGAACTCCTCGTCAATCTGCCTCGGGGTGGTCGCGGTGGCGCCACGCATGTGGTCGCAGAGACTGTCGCCCTTGCCGCCCTGGTCCCAGCCGCCCTCGTACTGGTTTGCCGCCGTCGCGCCACCCCACAGGAAGTTCTTCGGGAATACCATAAGTTCCATTTCCTCTCGTTAGGGTCAACATACTTCCATCGTATGACAAGCGCCGTCACGATTGCGGCAAGATAACGGCAGGCGGTTTAGTTTCATGAGATGTAGTGAGGCTCCCTATTCGGCCTCGATCTGGTTGCCGGTATAAAGCTCGTAGTACTTGCCGTGCGCCGCAAGTAGCTCGTCATGTGTGCCGCGCTCGATGATACGGCCTTGTTCCATGACCATGATGCAATCGCACGGTCGAGAGTCGGTGCGCGATGACAAACGTGGTTCGTCCGCGCATGAGGGCATCCATGCCTGCCTGCACAAGCTGCTCGGTGCGGGTATCGATGGAACTCGTCGCCTCGTCGAGGATGAGCGCCGGGGGATCTGCCACCGCGGCACGCGCGATAGTGAGCAGCTGTCGCTGTCCGGCCGAAAGGTTTCCACCATCGCCGGTAATCTCGGTATCGTAGCCATCGGGCAGACGTTTGATGAAGTCGTGCGCCGAAACAAGCTTAGCCGCCTCGATACACTCCTCGTCAGTGGCGTCAAGCCGCCCATAGCGGATGTTCTCCATGACCGTACCTGTAAAGAGGTGTGGATCCTGCAGTACCATACCAAGACTTCGCCGCAGCTCGGGCTTCCGAATCTTTGTGATGTTGATGCCGTCATAGCGAATCTTGCCGTCGTCGATGTCATAGAAACGGTTGATGAGATTCGTGATGGTCGTCTTGCCAGCACCCGTGGCACCGACGAACGCAATCTTTTGCCCGGGAAGGGCAAAGAGACGGATGTCGTGCAGAATCTGCTTCTCGGGCACATAACCAAAGTCCACACCGTCCATTACGAGCTCGCCCATGAGCGGCATGTAGGTGACGGTGCCCGCTTCTTTGTGTGGGTGCTTCCATGCCCAGTGACCCGTACGCTGGTCGCTCTCGACGATCTGGCCACCCTCCTCGCGCACATTGATAAGCTCCACGTAGCCCTCGTCCTTCTCGCTCTCCTCAGCCAAGAGCGCAAGCACGCGACTAGCACCGGCGCCGGCCTGCGTGATGGCTGAGAGCTGCTGTGATATGCGAGTTATAGGCTCAGTGAAAGACTGGTTGAGCGAGAGGAAGCTCACAAGCGTGCCCAGCGAGATGATGCCGCTCGAGACAGCAAGGAATGATCCGACGATGGCACAGAGCACGTAGCTAATCTCCCCGATGGCAAAAACCACGGGCATGAGGATGCCTGCGAGCGTGTTTGCCCTTGTGGCCGAGTCGCGGAGTGCGTGGTTGATCTTGTGGAAGTCGTCGATGGAGCGCTCCTCATGGCAGAAGACCTTCACGACCTTCTCTCCGCTGATGGTTTCCTCAATGAAACCATTCACCGCGCCAAGGGTTTGCTGCTGATCACCAAAGTGCTTGCCCGCTGCAGCCCCAATGCGACCCGAAGCGAGGAGCATGACGGCAACCATGACCAGTGTCACACCCGTCAGGGGAATCGAGAGCGCAACCATGGAGATAAAGACCATCACGATGGTGGTGCAGGAGTTGATGAAGTTGGGAATCGTCTGGCTGATGAGCTGGCGCAGCGTGTCGATATCGTTGGTGTAGATACTCATGATGTCACCGTGCGCGTGCGTATCGAAATACTTAATCGGAAGCGACTCCATGTGGCCGAAGACTTCGACGCGCAGGTCACGCAGGGTACCCTGGCTGATTGTTACCATCAGGCGATTGTACATAAACATCGACGAGACGCCCACGACGGCAACCAGTGCTAGCCGCGCGATGGCGGCGGCAAGCGGTCCGAAGTCAGGGTTCGCTCCACTTTGGGCTTGCGCAACCATGGGAACGATGTATTCGTCAATGAGCTTACGCGTGAAGAGGGTGGACTGTACCATGGCCCACGACGAGAGCAAGATGCCAACGATTACCAGTACAAAGAGGCCCTTGTATCGCTTGAACATGAAGGAGAAGATGGCACCGACCGACTTGAGTGTGTTGCCTTGGTCCTGCTTCTTTTCTGACATGCTACTCACCTGCCTTCCTTGCGAGTTCGGCCACTACCGCAGGGTCCACCTCAAAGGGAAGCTCGTCCTCAAACGCAGGGTCAAAGCGCTGCGAAATCGGGTCATACGCTATGCCCTCAAGCGGATCGAAGTCCGCCTCGGCACCAGCCTTGTTTTGCGTCTCGTAGACGTCGCGGTAGATGTCGCAGGTCGCAAGCAACTCGTCCTCGGACGCGAACGCGGCGACCCGACCGGCATCGAGCACGAGGATGCGATCGCAAGAACCGAACGAACTCACGCGCTGGGAAATGATGATCTTTGTCGTGTCGGGAATTTGCTCGGCAAATGCGCGCTGGATGGAGGCGTCGGTTGCGGTGTCAACGGCACTGGTCGAGTCGTCCAATATCAGTACGCGAGGACGCTTGAGCAGGGCACGTGCTATGCAGAGGCGCTGACGCTGACCTCCTGATACGTTCGTGCCGCCCTGCTCTATCTGCGTATCGTAGCCGTCGGGCATGCGATCGATGAACTCATCAGCGCATGCGGCCGCGCAGGCGGCCTTGCATTCTTCGAGCGTTGCATCAGCCTTTCCCCAACGCAAGTTATCGAGGATGCTACCTGAAAAGAGCGTGTTTTGCTGCAAGACCACAGCCACCGAGTCGCGCAGGACCTCGGTGTCGTATGAGCGGACGTCGTTACCGCCCACGCGCACCGCACCTGCATCCACGTCATAGAGACGACTGACGAGGCTCACGAGCGTGGACTTGCCAGAACCCGTACCACCCAATATACCGATGGTCTCGCCCGAGCCGATGTGCAGGTCGATGCCCGTCAGGGTTTCTTCGCCTTCACCAGAACGATAGCTAAAGTCCACGACGTCAAAGTCGATGGAGCCATCAGGCACCTCCATGAGCGCGTTCTCAGGACTCACGATGTCGGGCTCTTCATCGAGCACCTCTACGATGCGCTTGCCAGAGGCAGCGCTCATCGAAACCATGACAAAGATCATGGTGAGCATCATGAGGCTGATGAGCACGTTGAAGACGTAGCCCAAGAGGCTCGTGAGCTGGCCCGTCGTGATGTCGCCCGCAAGGATGGAGTGCGTGCCGAACCAGCTGAGCGCGATGATGCAACCATAGATAGCGATGCCCATGACGGGGTTGTTCCATGCAATGAGCCCCTCGGCCTTGACGAAGAGGTCGTGTACCTCATTTGCGGCGTTCGTGAACTTCTGCTGCTCGTGATTCTCGCGCACGAACGCCTTGACCACGCGTATGGCGGTAACGTTCTCTTGGACGGAGGAGTTGAGCGCATCGTAGCGCTGAAAGACCTGGCCAAAAAGCGGCATGGCCTTGAGCATGATGACTATAAGCGCTACCGAGAGCACTACCATGGCGACCAAGAAGATGCCCGAAAGCTGCGGGCTGATGATGACGCTCATCACGAGTGACGCCACGAGTGAGATGGGGGCGCGTGTGGCAATGATGAGCGACATGTTGAAGGCATTTTGCACGTTCGTAACGTCGGTGGTCATGCGCGTGACGAGTCCTGCCGTACTGAACTTGTCAATGTTTGAGAAACTGTAGGTCTGGACCTTCTCGAAGAGGGCATCACGCAGGTTCGACGCGAGACCCGTAGACGCACGCGAGCCAAAGACCGCAGAAGCCGAGTCGATGACGAGCGCTATGACAGCGCACGCAAGCATGACGCCACCAAAGAGCCACACTTTACCCATGTCAAGTTTGGAGATACCCTGGTCGATGAGCATGGCCATGACATAGGGGATGAGCACCTCCATGCCCACCGCTACCAGCGTGCAAAGTGGTGCGATAAGCGCGGGTTTCTTATACTCCCCCAGATGACCTAATAACTTGCGTATAATGTCCATGGCACCCCCTCACTACCGAACTTATCATCGAATACATAGTACTTCAAACAAAGTCATCGGTTCGTTTGATTCGGGTAAGCGCACGAGTGCTCAACCGCACACGAACCGCTCGAACTCTTGCGGTGACA
>ONMP01000010.1 GCA_900318935.1 uncultured Actinomycetes bacterium | reverse complement strand
ATGGCTCGCCCTATGATTATGAGGTCAGGCTCATGCGCCACGACCTCGTCAATGTTGCTCTCGTCGATGCGGCCTATGATCGCCGTGCGTGCAGCGCCGCGTATGTTTGAGCGTATGGCGTCAAGCTCGCGTAGCGGGTTGTTGGTGTTGGTGTAGCCAAACACCGTGCGGAAGGCCTGCGCGAAGCCGGGACGAAAGTCGGCGAAGGGGTTCGTGGCGATCTGCCTATCCTCGAACTCGGTGTGTGCGCACAGGTAGTGTACGCCGAGCTCCTCAAGTTCGTGCGCGCGACTGGTGACATCGTAGACCCCGGCGAGGTCGGCCATGACTTTCCCGCCGACGAGCTCAGCCGATGCCACGGCGCCTTCAATCGTCTGGTCGGCTGCGACGCCCATGACGGTGACCATGCTAGCTCCACGGTCGAAACAATGGGACGCGATGTAGTGTCCCGAGTTGACAATCTTCGCGTCGGCACAGATGCCGATCTGAGGAAACTCCGCGCGCAGTTTTTCGACCAAGGTCAGTCCGACGTCGATGAGAAGCGGGTTGCCCACCTCCACGATGTCGACATAGGGGTGAATCTGCTCAAGTATCTCGATGCAGTGGTCTAATCGGGGCGAGTCGAGCGTCACTTGCAGCTGCATGGGCGGACCCTTCGTTGTGGGGGTGATTGGGTCTCATGGTAGCACAAGGCGTTCCCTGCAAAGAAGTCGTATGGCGTAGGCGGTTACGTTCGAACACCGCCTACGCCTATCACTTACACTCTTCAGTTACTTGACGATGACCTTGAAGGTGAGATCCTTGGTCATGGCATTGTAATTGGCGGTCGCCGCGACGCTCACCTTGACCTTGATGGTGTAGGTTCCCTTCGCGGTGCCCTTCTTGACTGTGACCTTTCCGGTCTTGGCGTTAACCGTGATGTTCGCCGTCCCGGAGGTTTTCTGGTAGCTTGCGGTGCCCGTGCGGTTGGAGCCAGTGATTGCCGTAACAGTCTGGGAGGCACCCGTCAGGTCCGCATACGAGAGATTGACGGTCTTTGTCGTGAAGACACTTGGGTTGGTTCCCTTCACGATCTTGAACGTCCGTTTGACCGTGCCGGTGCAGTTGCCCTTGCCCGTGATGGTGACCTCGTAGGTGCCCACGTTCTTGCAGCCGGAGGGGTACGAGACGGTGTAGGAGGAGTCCGCCGCGAACTCCGTGGAGTTGTACGTCACGGTAACTGTCGGCTTCTTTGCCGTGCCATCACACGCGTAGGAGGTATTGGAGAGGGTGACCGTCGTGCTGCTGAGATCCCTCGGCGTGATGGTGAAGTTCGAGGTGATCTGGCCCTTATAGTCGCCCTTGCCCGTGACGACGATCGTTGCCGTGCCGACCTTGTCGTTGTTCCTGTAGCTCAGCGTGTAATCGGTGCCCTCCTTGAGCGTCACGGTCCCGGCGATGACCTTGGGTTTCGGCCTGCTAGCCTTGCCACTCCAGGTCCTGCTGATCACGGGCTCGACATAAGCGTACCAGCTGATATCCTCGCTGGTCATGGTTTCGTCGCTGAAGGGGTCTTCCTTCGCCGCGCTTAGGGCGTATGGGTTGACCTTGTAGAGTTTGACGACCCGGTCGGAGGAGACGAACCAGCCGATAGTGCCATCGGAGAGCATGATGGGTTGGCAGTCCGACTGTGGGATTACCTTACGGACCACGGAACCCGCGCGCCCACCGGCCTGATCGATGCGCGCGAACGCCATCTTGTAGACGCCTGTGGTCTGGTTATACTCCGTCCACATCGCAATGAGGTGGCGGCCGTCGACCTTGACGAGCTGCGGCGTGTAGCAGGTGACGACGTTCTTTGAGTAGTTGGTCAGCTTCACCGTCTGTGCCGTGCCGCCCTCCTTAGGCAGCGCGGTGACGAACACGTTGCGCGGGGAACCTCCGTTTGTGGATGCGTCCTCGTTCCACGCAACGATGGCATGGGTGTCGGAGAGCTCGAATCCGCCGACTGATGCGCCGGTGTAGTTGTAGTAGGAATCGTTCTTGAATTCGATGAGCGTGCCATAAAGAGTGGGACTCCCGATCGAGCCGTTAAGCGGGGTCTTCGTGAAGGCTATGCCGCGCGGACCTGAGTCGCCATGGTCCACGCGATAGACGTAGCTCCCGTCCGTACGTACGAACTGGTTGAACGAGTGGCTCACGTAGCCTTCGCTCAGGTTCATCACGTCGGTGTAGGAGTCGACGAGCTTCATGTCAGCTCCGTTGACGACAAAGGTCATATTTGCCTGGTGGTTGTAGCCATCTTCGTCGGTGTACATCTCGTGGCAGGTATGGATATAGAGCTTTCCTCCAGCCTCGTCTACCCGCAGCGAGCCGGCGTCGAAGGGTATGCGCGTGTTCGCGGCGCTGATGTTGCAGGCCGCCAGCCTGTTCCACGCGCTGTCGTAGTGGATGATGCGCACGACGACCACGTCGTCTGCATTGGCCTCATTCTTCCTGCCGGTGATGAGGTAGTTCGTGCCGTCGGCCCCGTGGTAATACCCGCCAAAGATTGGGAGGGAGTGCTTGAAGGTCTTGGTGGAGAGAAGTTTGCCAGAGGCGTTGTAGTTCTCGATGAGGACGTCGGAGGTGCGGGCCTGGACGCGCATGAAGCCGTTGTCGGTCTCGACCAGGTACGAGGTCACGGGATTGCTATACGTTCGGTAGTTTCCAGCATTCCAGTTCGAGAATACTTTGCCGCTCAGCGTGACGACCTTTGAGGCTGCCAATACGGGTGCCGCGGTGACCGTGATCGTCTTTGTCGTCGTGAGGCCCGAAGCCGTAGTCACCGTGAGCTTTGCGGTGCCTGCCTTCCAGGCGGACGCGTGCCCCTGGTTGTCCACGGACAGCACGGACGTGTCAGAGGACTTCACGGTCACATCTACCTGTACGTTTCCGTCGAGCCGGATGTCATAGTCGGCGCTGCCGCCTGCGACCACCGAGCTGGGGCCAACCAGCTTGACGGAGGTCGGGAACTGGATGGTCGCGCTTTCGATCTTGAACGCTCCAGCGGAGGACTTTTCCAGGATGGCAAGCGTGCTGCCGCTCGCCATGACCTTGTAGATAGGCTGCGAGGTGCGCACGGTGCCGAGGTATGCCTTGGTCGTCGCCTTGTAGAGGCTCAGCTCTTGGCGCCCGGTCGCGATAGCGAAGATGCCCGAATCCTCGCCCTTGATGTATGCCGAGCGCGAGCCGACGCCACTTACGTCGCAATCGTCAACGTATTCGGAGTCGTGCGTCCATGCGCCCAAGACAATTGTCTTTGCGGGGAGGGCCACGGAGGAGACGTCAACGCTGCCATCGATGAGGGAGATGGACGTGACCGTGTCGCTTACGTCGTTGACACCGATGGCGTGCGAGTCGAGGATGGTGAGCAAATCATTGTTGAAGGTGCTGAGGTCGGCCAGATACCGCCCATTGAGCATCTCCGCGCAGCCGCTGTGTTCAAAGAACCAGCTCTGGTAGGCTATCGAGATGGGCTCGTCGTTGACGGTGATCTTTGAGCCGTCGAAGTTGCCGACCTTGAGGGCGGTCATGTCATGGTCATAGCCAAAGTAGATCCAGTTGTAGTAGCCCATGAAGTAGAAGTTGCCGTTTTGTTTGTCGAAACCGGCGAAGCCGTAGTTGTTGGGCACGTTTTTCTTTGTGGCAAGGGTCTTGCCTGCGCTGTCGTAGATGCGCATGACATAGCCGTCCCCTTCTCCGGGGTAGTACTGCACGTAGAGGCGGCCTTGATGGTCCACGCCAAACTGCGAGGGGGAGTCACCGGTGTTCATCTTTATCGAGGTTTCCGATCCCGTGCGCAGGTCTATCGTCCGTATTGTGAGGCGGTGTACATAGGAGTCGGTGGCTTCGCTATAGTACGATGTACGAGCACCTTCCATTATGTAAAGCTTATCATCGGTGTAGTAGAAGAAGTCGCTCTTGGTGTCGCATACCTTGGTCACGCTCGCCTTGTCCATGTCGTAGCGGTAGGCGGTGAAAACTGTGTCGTACCCGCCCCATTCGTTCTCGACTTGCTTGCTGGCCATGAAGTATATATAGCGACGCGTCTGCGAGGGCCAGATGCAATTTTCGTAGAAGTCGTAATCGAGCGATGCTGTTGATTGTATCTGGAGAGTGATGCCTTCGTCGACTTTGTCCGTCGCGAGGTTTGAGTTCTCGCCGTCGGAGCTTTGTGCCGAGAGATTCGTCAGCCTCTGGGTTAATTCGGGATTGAGCTGGACACGATCGGCGTTTGGATCAGGACGTGGGGCGCGCTCTCGTCCGGTGGGCTGGTTGGTTGTGGCGCGGATCGCGTCGGCGTTTGCGTTGTTGTCGGTGTCACGCGAAGGCGCGAAGTCGGACGATGGGTCGGTCTCGGGAATGACCGAAGCTTCGGCTGAGGCGTCGTCAGGAACAAGTGCTTCGCCAGACGGGGCTGCGGTGGAGTGGTCTTCCGTGTCGGTGAGCTCCTGCTCGATGTCGGCGGGGCCTTCTTCCGAGATAGAGGGATTGGACGACGTCGCCGCGTCATCCGAGGGGTCTAGCTGCTTTATGCCCTCATCTGTGGCGCCCCCGCCTCGGGCGTCCGCAAATGCGGAGATAGGAGTCGCACTGCACACCATCACGATTGTGAGCAACGCCGTGAGTATTCGGTCCCTTGCGCTTGCCATGTCCCTTCCTTTCGCCGTGATTCCGTGCAAGCCATTGCGTTAGGAGGGCTGGTGACTATCACTGAACTCATCCTGAACGCTTGTAAAATCAAAGTATACATTACGTTGGGGACAAGAATGGGGTCGGCTCCCTTTCGTGTCTTTCGGTGAAGTGTTGCAAGTGCGCGTCAAAACGGCATGCCAGACAACGCGCGGCACTATCCTCACGTAGCATACCGTCGTGCTATTGCACCGATTTCGAAAGGAGAACACATGGTTGCAAAGATACTCATGATGGTCGTGTTCATCGCGGCTGTCATCTTCATTGGTCTGCGCACCCGCAATCAGTCGGAAAGCGTCGAGGGATTCGTGCTCGGCGGCCGCAACGTCGGTCCGTGGCTCTCGGCATTTGCCTTTGGTACCAGCTATTTCTCTGCGGTTATCTTTGTCGGTTACGCGGGTCAGTTCGGTTGGAAGTATGGCATCTCTGCCACATGGATTGGCGTGGGCAACGCCTTCATCGGAAGCCTGCTTGCGTGGGTCGTGCTGGGCAGGCGAACGCGTCTCATGACGCATCGCCTGGGCTCCGCCACCATGCCGCAGTTCTTTGGCTCGCGCTATGGCAGCGAAGCGCTGCGCGTTGCGTCGTCTGCCATCATCTTTGTGTTCCTCATTCCTTATACCGCGTCGGTGTACAACGGTCTCTCGCGATTGTTTGAGATGGCCTTCGGGATTGACTACACCGTATGCATCATCGGCATGGCCATCGTGACCTGCGTCTATGTCGTACTCGGCGGCTATATGGCAACCGTCGTGAACGATTTCGTGCAGGGCATCGTCATGCTCGTGGGCATCACCGCGATCATCGGAGCGGTGCTCTCGGACAACGGCGGCTTTATGCAGGCCATCACCTCGCTCTCGCAGATCCCCGTGGAGGGGTCGCCCATGCAGGGAGCGCTCGCGGGCTTCTTTGGTCCTGACCCGCTCAACCTGCTCGGTGTTGTGGTTTTGACCTCGCTCGGCACCTGGGGTCTACCGCAGATGGTCGGCAAGTTCTACGCCATCAAGAGTGACGAGGCCGTGCGTCAAGGCGCTATCATCTCGACGTTCTTTGCCGTCATCGTCGCGGGTGGCAGCTACTTCCTCGGCGGCTTCGGTCGCCTCTATGCCGACAAGATCGTGTTCAATCCCGATACCGGTGCCCCAGTCTTTGACTCGGTCGTGCCCTCGATGCTCTCTACCCTGCCTGATTTGCTCATCGGTCTCGTGATCGTGCTTGTCCTCTCGGCGAGCATGTCCACGCTCTCTTCGCTGGTGCTCACGAGCTCCTCCACGCTCACCATCGACCTCATCAAGGGACGCGTCGTGCGCGACATGGACGAAAAGAAGCAGCTCGTGTGCATGCGCAGCCTCCTCGTGGTGTTCGTCGTGATCTCGGCCCTCATCGCGCTGTGGCAGTACACCTCGCCCGTCAACTTCATCGCCCAGCTCATGGGCATCTCTTGGGGCGCTTTGGCCGGCGCCTTCCTCGGCCCGTTCCTGTGGGGCTTGTACAGCAAGCGCATCTCGCGTGCGGCCGTGTGGGCGAGCTTTGTCGTGGGCGTGGGTCTCACCACCGCAAACATGTTCATCGGCTTCATCGAGAGTCCCGTCAACTGCGGAGCCATCGCCATGCTGCTCTCGCTCGCAATCGTGCCGCTGGTGAGCTTGTTTACGCCTGCCGTGCCCTTCGAGCTCGATCCTCCGGCTGAGCCCCGCGAGCTGTAGGCCGATTGCCGATCGGGTGCGGTGCGCGTAGCATCACGCGATTTGGCCTAGCGTTTGTAAAAGAGCGGCCCCACGGAAACGAATGCTTTCCGTGGGGCCGCTTTCTGGGTGCGTGTGGTATGCGGGAGGAGGTTACTCGGTCGTCTGCTCGGACTCAGCTGCCTGCCCGTCGGTCGCTGGCTCGGACTCGGCCGTCTGCTCGGCTGCGTCAGCGGCTTCTTCGCCGCCAAACATCTCGTCGAGCTTCGTCTCCATGTCGGCTTCCATCTCCTCATACGTATTGGTTGCCTCGGGCATCGGGTCGACCGTGGTGCTGTTGTGATCCTTGAATACTACGTTTCGCGTGGCGGTGCTCGTCCCGAAGTCGTACTTCCTGTCTATCGACGCGATGTTGCCGTCCTCTTCGAAGCCAATGGTGACAATCGTCTCCACTAGCTTCGAGCCAGAGTCCGCCAGAAGTTGCAGGGCCTCGTCGGCAGCGGTGTACTTGTCGATGTCGAGCGTAAGCGTGTAGAAGGTCAGCCCGTTTGTTTCCGTCTTTTCCACGGAAGCGGCGCAGTCGGCCAGCATGCCCTGCGCGCCGATGAGGTCTTCCAGATACGCTTGCAGGCCCTTGCCTTGGACGAGGTCGAACTGCTCGACCGTGCCGGAATAAGCGGGGCCATCAGTGACAAGCACGGCATCGTCGCCTTCGGTGTAGTACGTGAGCTTTATCCCAGAGATTTCGGATTCGCTGCTCGTCCTCAGCTTTTCGCCACTCTCGTCAAACTTGTAGATGGACTTGGACGTTATGGCCTCGTCGTCATCTTTGAAAAGCGAAGACGACTCTTCCTCGGCTGTGACTGATTTGCAATCGGGGACGTTTGCGATGGCATTCTTGAACTCGGCAATGAGCTCTTCCTGGGTTTGGGCGGTCGCTTCGGTTGTCTCAGCTGACTCGGTCGCCTCAGTCGCGGCCTCTGGCTCGGTCGTGGACGCCTGCTGGTTGCCGCACCCAGCCATTGTGCCTGTGGCGAGCACGAAGGTCAGAGCCGTGGCCAATACGGTAGTTGTACGTTTCATTGCTGCTCCTTTCGTCGGTGGAAAGAAAAGTATATCAGCTCATCGGGACAATGGGGACGTTTGTCCGCGGGGGCGGCCTTTCGCGCGCCCTCCCGATGACGAAAAGTGTGTACCGCCGGCCCCGCAGGCGTTGCCCCGGACCGGCTCGTTCTGGCTCAGCGCGATGCTCTGACACATTTCATCGATATTTTGCTTATAATTGGAAATGACAGGCAAAATCAAGTAATAGAAACCAAATAAAAGCCAATTACGCGCCATAGATGGGAGAAGCGATGAGGATAGTGGGCCGTAGGGAAGAGTCACGAGAGACGACATCCAACGTTCCCCGCATGGCAAGCGCATCGTGTTCCTCGACGAGTTTCCTTGGTTTGCGACCGCGCGATCCGACTTCCTTATGGCCTTTGGCGAGTTTTGGAATCGGTGCGGCACTGTTGACGGCGATCTCGTCGTGATAATCTGCGGATCGGCAACCTCATGGATCATCGGCAACATCATAGAGAACACGGGCAGTCTATATAACCGCGTGACAAGTCAGATTCACCTTGATCCGTTTCCCTTACGGTTGTGCGAGGAGTTTTCTCGCGATCGTGAGTTTGGTTGGTCGCGGCAACAAATCGCGCTTTGTCACATGGTGTTCGGCGGACTGCCATACTTCCTTGAGCTGCTTGACGGAGATGACAGCCTACGCCAAAACATTGATCGTCTCTGTTTCGCGCCGCATGCGCTGCTTCGTGGGGAGTCAAAGAAGCTCTTGGAGGCAACTCTCAAGAAGTCCCCTGCGTACGAAAGCATCCTCTCCTTGCTGGCGTCGCGCAGGTATGGCATTTCAAGGCAGGCGTGCTTCGAGAGACTCGACATTCCTGCGGGAACGTTCGAGCGCGCCGTGAAGGACCTCGTTCGATGTGCCTATGTGCGTCAGTTCAAGGACCAGAGCAAGCCCCGCAACCCGCTATGCCTGCAGCTCATCGATCCGTTCCTGCTTTTTCACTATCGGTTTCTCTCTGGTTCGCATGACTTCGAGAACTGGGACGACTTCCAACGCGATGGGGGCCGCTATGCCAACTGGCGCGGGGCCGCATTCGAGGTGCTATGCCTCACTCACGCGGAACAGATGCGACAGGCGCTCGGAATTGCGGGCGTCAAAACGCGCGAGTATCCCTGGGTCAGCGCACGGCAGACGGGTGGGGCGCAAATTGACCTCGTTATCGAACGCGCGGATGGGATCACCAACCTGTGCGAGATGAAGTTCACGGACACGCCGGTTGTGCTGACGGCTGATTATGAGGCGAAGCTCCTCCATAAGGTGGACGTCTTTCGCGAGGAGACGGGTTCGCGGCAAGCAATCAAGCTGGTGATGGTGTGCGCCTCAGGGTTGGCCGGGTCTGGCCACGCGGAACACGTTTCGAGGGTGCTCACTCTGGATGACCTCTTCGCGTAGGCCGTCGGCGGGAAGCGCTACTACTTCCGCGCCTCGGGCGCCATGTAGATCGGCAAAGGCGACCATCGGCGGCAAGGCCTACACCTTCAGCGACACCGGCGTGCTCGTGTCGTAGAGCTTAGGAGCCTTCTCGGCCGAGTGCATGGTTCGAGATCGAGTGCGTGGTTCAAGTCATCCTGAGAAGGCCGAGTGCGTGGTTCGGGCTGCGAATCACGCACTCGGGGGCCTCAGGATGACCGAAACCACGCACTCGATTCCCACTCACGCACTCGGGGCTCCCACGATGGCGCAGACCACGCACTCGCCGATTCTTCGGGCCAACCCAAAAAACCGTAGGCCGTCGGTCGCGCATGAACCGGTCCACGCGCCCGTCAGCACGGCAAGACCACGCTGCTCGCGGCGCTGGAGCGTGCCCTCGCCGGAAGCTACGAGGTGGCGGGCTTCTCTTTCCAGAAGCTTGGCAGCGCGGATTTCAGCACGGAGGGGATGTTTGTGCGTGGGTTCTCCGGAATCCTGCTCGAGGAGGTCGTGAATGGAAGGCTCTCGATGCCGGCGGCGATCGAGGTCCGCCTCGAGGCATTCACCGAGGCGGACCCCCCCGTCTGCTGACGCTCTCGACCCTCTTTCGATTCATCTCCCGCTGGCTGCGCGAGAGCGAGCGTCCCGTCGTCCTCGTCATCGGCGAGGTGGATAGCGCGACGAACAACCAGGTGTTCCTCGATCTCCTCGCGCAGCTCCGCCAGCAGTACCTTGACCGAGGAAAGAACTCATCCATTCCGGCTTTTCAGTCGGTCGTGCTGGCGGTGTGACCGACGTCAAGCACCTCAATGCAGTAATCCGCCCTGAGGAGGTGTCAAAGACGAACAGCCCATGGAACATCGCCGCCGACTTCAAGGTGCGGATGACCTTCGACGGGACGGACGTTGCGGGCATGCTGGAAGAGTACGAGCGCGACCACCCCGCTGGCATGGACGTTGACGCCGTGACACGTGAAGGAGTGAACTGTGTCGTGAGGCGGCTGCTCGAGGACGATGACATGAGCCTCTTCAACTCCCTCACGGGGAAGATCGAGGACCATCCCACGCTCAAGGAGCAGCTTTGCTCATTGCTCATGCGCGGCGGGAGGGTGGCGATCGCCAATCGCGTCTTCGAGATGCTGCTCTATGACTACTACCTCGCCGAGGAACAGGGGCAGGCCATGAAGGATGCCGGTGCCCTTGGCAAGAGTCGCTTCGTTCGTGACCACTTTCCCACAGCGGGATCGTGGTCATGACCACGATCCCGCTGTGGGAAAGTGGTCAATCCTTACGAGGCAGATCTGCTGGCCTGATGGTCAGGCCCTCCACCACCTTTGAGCTTCTCGAGAACTTGAGCGTGGGGTAGCCAATCACCGAAAACGCTACGGCGCCAAGCAGGTTGACCTGCAGGTCCTTCATGGTGTCGTTGATGCCGATGTCGAGGTAGCCTCCCTCGATGGTGTAGGTCGTGCCGGAAGCCGTGTTGATGACGGTTTGGGTGATGTTGGCCACGTCGATGGGCGTCCCCATGTTCAGCGGGTCGAGCGACACCGAGCCGAACTCCCGCACGACGAAGTCCTTCTGCATGTCAAGGAAGAAGACCTGGTCTATCGCGTACTCAAAGAACTCCCACAGCACGCCGATGGTCATGGAGAAGCAAAAGGCGACGAGCGTCAGGTAGAACGGCGAGAGGTTGACGTTCTTGCTACCGCGATTCAGCAGGTAGACGAGGGAAAACCCGATGGCTGTGCACAGGAAGCCGTTCATGGCGTGCAGCATGGTGTCCCAGCCGGGAATTCGCACGTAGAAATGGTTGACTTCGCCGAGGATCTCGGCCGCAAAGATGAAGCCAAAGATGATGCCCTGAAAGACCGGCGGAATCTCGATCTTCATCCTGTCCTGCAGGATGGCGGGCACGAGAAAGAGCAGAAGGGACAGGACGCACAGGGCGGTGCTCTCGTAGTTGCCGTTCAGGATGCAGCGAATCATGGTCAAGACTACAAGTGTGCTGAGGACGGTGAAGAGCGCAAAGGTCTTGTGGCTGCGGCGATAGGAGTCCAAGAGGCGCTTGATGCGTGACGCATGTCTCATAAGTCACACTCCTCATTCATGATGAAAGAGACTCGTCTATCTTACGCCCGAAACCGTGGTACACGAAAGAGATGGTCCCTTCCGTGTACCCTTGGAACTTCCTTACTCGAGGCTCTCGAGGAGCTCCATGAGGTCTTGGAAGAACGGGAACGGATCGGACTTATTGAGGAAGCCGCCTTGGAAGTAGCTGTGGTTGACGTGCATGTCGGGCATGACGTTCCACACGCCCTTCTGCACGTCGGCCTTATCCAGCGGACGTTGCGGCGCACCGAGAGGGGCCCGTGCGGAGACGGTGTTTACGAGGCCGTCGTTGGCATGCCACTCGTCATCCACCACGCATCCCGCCTTCGTCGTGGAGCTGTAGCGGCCCATGAGCGCGGAGGTCTTGAAGAACAGCGGTTCCGCGGCAGAAGGGTCGGGTATGCGCACGCCGCCCTCGCTCGGCAACGTCGCGTCGGCTGCCACGGAGAGGTAGTACACGTCCGGTAGCATGGAGATGCGCTTGTTGAGTGCCTGCGCACTGTCCAGCAGCATGTCGAAGCTCGCCCAGTCGCGTATGTCGCGCCCGTCCATGCGAATCCGGGTTCTCGACTTCACGATGCGGTCCAGGAATCGATACTTGAGGGGAATCTTTACGCTCTTGGCGTCGAATGCTGCGTCGCGCGCCAGGTCGTATGCGGTCGTGCCATTGCTCGGCGCGGCGATGGTCACGATGGCGCGAAGACGCTTTGCCATGCCTCCCGCAAAGAGCGGGGACAGCTCTTCGGTCGGAGTCGTCGCCCGCTCCTCTTCGCTGCCGTTGGCAAGAAGCTCCGCAAAGAGACGAATCGTGGCGCCGCCGAACGAGTGCCCGATGAGGACCAGACGCGTGTCCTCATCCCAAGAGGGGATGAGCGCCTCGCCGGTGAAGTCGCGGCCGAAGCGTGCGTGCTGGTATTCCTCGCTGTGCGACCTACCGTAGTCGGTACGTACGCCGGCGATTTGCGCAAAGAGTTCGCATGCGCGGTCCCAGGCGCTTCCCTGCGGCGCGACGCTTGCGGCGAACGCGGCATAGCCTTGGTCCCGGAGCTTGGCGACCACGTCGCCCGAAGACCCGCCCCAGTAGGGCTTCTTTGCGTACTCTTCGTCGTACTGTCCGCTGCCGTTGAGGCCGTGGCAAAAGACATAGGTGACTTGTTTCATGGGCTTCTCCTCGTCTGTTATCGTTGCGAGTTCAAACCCCTTGATTGTAGCGGAGGAACAGGGTATCGACCTAGCTTGTGCTGCATACGCGCCGGAGGCTCAGCTGGACGTCGATCCCGGCGCCTCGAGGCCTTGCGCGAAGTCGATGACTGCCTGCGCCGTTTGTTCCTGCTGATCTTGCGCTGTGATGGTTGCAGTTCCGTCGCCGCTTTGGGCACCGTAGTCGCCGAAGCCCGCATGGTTGCCGCCTTTGATCACCAGCTCGCGTGCCCCGGCCGGCCAAAAGGCCTTTCCGTCATCGTAGGCCCCAGCCTCTAGGACCGAGTCTTCGCTCCCATAGATCGAAAGAAGGGCGAGGTCTGGGTCCAGCTCGGCAGTCGGATACGAGGCGAGCAGGACAAGTCCCTCGACCTTCTCGCCAGCATCGGCGGCAAGGCTACCTGCTGCGACGCCTCCCAACGAATGACCTCCTACGACCCAATGCTCGTATTCCAGTTCGTCGAGCGCTTGTTTTCCTTGGCTAACCCCAAATATGGCCATGCGAAGGGGCGGGTCAACCAGCACGCAGTCCACCCCTCCCTCAGCGATTCGGCGCATGAGCGGGGCGTATGCCTCCGTCTGAACCTTGGCTCCGGGGAAGAACACAAGGGCCGCCGACTTACCCTTTCCATCAAAGAGAAGGCCTTCTTCGACGTTTCGCACCTCGACGTCCCCATCGCTTGCGAGCGCGCGTTGCGCCGACGCGCCAGCAGGGTAATACATCCCGAAGTACACTGCCATTGCTCCTAAGGCTATAACAATTCCAAAGACCGCAGACAGCGCGATACGCCGCCTCGTCGTCCAGGTCCCCCGTGTGGCCTTCTCGAACAGTCGGGCCAGAAGCGCGCCGAGGCATAGCAATACCCCGAGCGCGAGCACGGTCAGCAAGATGTATTTCATAGCTCCCTCTTTCAAAAGTTATCTAGCACGACCCGCCTTTGATAAATGAATGATAAGTAAACTCCGGGATGCGTGTCAGCAAAGCTGCAGGTAGACGGACCGGGAGGTTTCGGCGAAGGGACGTTTTGTTTATTCTGAGGCAAGTGAAGCGGCACTTTGATCATCAGCCCCACGCAGTGACGTACCTTCGGTACCTCGCGGAGGCCTCGGCATCCTCCTCGCGTATGAGTCCCTCGTTGCAGCACTCTCCCTAGCCCTCGATCTCCCTGATACACATCCGGCAGCATGGAGATGCGCCTGTTGAGCGCCTGCGCACTGTCCAGCAGCTTGTCAAAGCTTTCCCGTCGCGTATGTCGCGCCCGTCCATGCGAATCTTGGTCCTCGACTTGACGAAAAACGCTTCCATTGTGCAAACCGTGAATCGCATGTTTCTGCGTGAAAGTTCTTATGCGCCAGGTACGGAAACGGCTGCTTACGGTAGGCCGTGCGTCATGAGTGGTCGTTCTTGCGTTCGTTTGTGCCGCAGTGCGCAACGGCATGGTCGCAACTGGGCTTTTGTCATGTGCGGAGACAACATGTGCGATACTAAACGTACAGTTCGCGGCAAGCTGGCCAATCTAAAGGAGTGCCATGGGTTTGAGGGAGCGATGGCATGCGCTGTGGAGTAGTGAGCCACCCGCAATCGAGGTCGCGCGCAAGCTCGACGTGAAGACCGGCTACAATGTGCGCGAGCTGGGCGGATATGCCGTCGGTGCCGGCGAAACGGCGTGGCATCGAATGATTCGCTCGGGGAGTATCGACATGCTGAGCGAGAAAGACCAGCGGCGTTTGCACGACTACGGCGTGCGGGCCGTGCTCGACCTTAGAGGCTTTTCCGAAAGGCGTGTCGCGCCTGACAAGCTCGCCGCGATGGACAGCGTGCGCTTTAAGGGCGTGCCGTTCTACGACTTCAACATCTCCGACCCAAAGCTCGAGCGTCCGGACGACAGCGGCGGATACCTCACGTTGGGTTACCTCACGATGCTTGCCAACCATGAGGCCGTGCGCGAGATCTTTGCGTTCGTCGCGCGGTGCGAGCCGGAGGACTGCCTGCTGTTTCACTGCGCGGCGGGCATGGATCGCACGGGCATGTGCGCTATGTTGCTGCTGGGCGTGGTGGGGGCGAGCCGCGAGCGCATAGTCGCCGACTACTGCTATTCGTTCGGCTCTGTCGAGGAAGTCGATGCTTTTATCTACGACAACCGCTTCGCGCCGAGCGACGAACTGCTGTTGCGTCGCGCGGCCATCGAAGCGGTGTACGACCGCCTGATGCTGGCATACGGCTCATTCGAGGAGTATCTGGGGGAGTGCGGAGTGACCGATGCCGAAATCGCCCGCGTGCGCGCCCACCTTTTGCGCTCGTGTAACTAAACACATGGTCCTCGAGCTTGCCCGCGAGTGACTCAAGTGTGGTGTGAGCTGCGTCGTTGCGGCGTTCGTGACTCACAGTCGAGCGAGAAGGTCCCGGTGCCATGTGATGCTCGGATGGGTGGGATAGACGCTCGACAGCTTGCCGAGCTTGAGCCTAGCCACGAGCTTCATCTGCCATGTGTTGTCGAAGATTAGGGTCTCGTCGCATAACGGTACGGCGCGGAGAAAATGGTCCTGCGAGCTCTGCCAGCGTCTTCTGACGACCTCGGCATCTATGCTGTGCCCGCCAGTTTGCATGCGGTGCGCGATGCGCTCGTTTGCGAGGTCGGCGCTCTGTACGCCAACGTAATGCATGCAGACGTAGTATCCGAGCCCATACGCCTCGCGTATCGTGCGCAAGACGGTCTTGCCCGACAACGTGCTCTCCTGGTTGAACGACGCGCGGTTGGCGAGTAGTGAGCGAATCCGTCGTATGGCTTCCCGGCCGGCTCGGATCTGATCAGTCTGGTTGCGCCAGTCGCCACCTTGCTCGAGCAGGATCTCGTCGGCGTTCACTCGTTCGATGAGGAGCGGCATGTCTGGACGAATCCACAGCTGTGAGCGGTATAGCGTGGACTTCCCCGCGCCGTTCACGCCTGCAAACAAGAGGTACCAAGGTCGACCGGGCATCAGAACACCCCCTTATCGACGAGCTCTCGCTGGCGCTCGTCGAGGAAGAAGTCCGCGACATGCACCCAGAATCGCTCTTCGCGGGCGTCTCTGGCTTGGTCGAGGAAGTCGGCGTAGTAGCATCCGGACAGGACCCTCTCACACTCTTCGTACAGGCGATGTGCAGTCTCTATATCGCGTGCGAGCGCGCCTGGCATGGCTGCCTCCCTCTCATTCCTTGTTGCTTTGGCACAGTGTAACATTCGGGACAAGGGGGACGCGGGAGTTTGTCCGCGTTCGGGTGTAGCAGCTTCGATCAAAGGGGCGAACGCTGCAGTGACAACCACGAGCGTCAATAGGCGGAGAGCCGATTTCAGGAGGGCTGTTGCTTTGTTGCTCCATGCATGCTAACATATGTTAGCAATATAGTGCTAGCGCAGTGTATCTCATTCTTTTTGGAGGGATCTGCATGGCGTACGGTTCAGCTGCGATGGCGCAGGTAAACATTCGCATGAACGCTGACCTTAAGGCTCGGGGCGATGAAGTTCTCACTCGGGCCGACGTAAGTCCGTCTCAGCTCATACGTGCCGTATGGGCGAAGGTCGCGCAAGGAAGAGAGTCTCTCGACCAGCTTGTAAGGGTGCTTGCGGCAGACGTAAAAGCGATTGACGCGGTAGATGGAACGCCGCCTGGGGATGCTATGGTCGAGCGGATATGCCGACGACAAGAGGCCTTCGAGCTGAAGTTCGGTCTCAATCCGGAGACGTATCAACCTCTTTCGGAAGACGAGATGCGCGATGTGCTGTACGAGCAGCGTATAGAGCGCGATTGCGGGAGGCTGGTTGAGGATGTTTGAGAGTCTGCCCATCATTATGGTCGATACCAATGTCTGGCTGGACATCTACCTTCCCCACAGGCCCGGACGCCAATCAGCCCTTGAATTGCTGCGCCTGGCATGTAACTACGATGCGGCGATTGTCTTTCCCGCCCAATCGGTTCTTGACGTGTACTGGCAGGTGATGGCCGACAACAAGCGATGGGCTCGCGAGTCAAATCGTCTTACCGAAGAGCTTGCGGTCGCTGCGAAGCGTTTGGCTTGGGAATGTGTTCATGAGATGCGAGAAATTGGGACTGCGATTCCGGTGGATAGTAGCGACCTTTACCTCGCCGACAAATTCCGCGACACGCACGACGATTTGGAGGACGACCTCGTGATGGCGGCTTGCCAGCGATCGAAAGCGAATTACCTCGTGACGAGGGACCGGAAGTTGTTGGGCCGCGCTCCCATCGACGCGCGAACACCGAAACAAATGATTGAGCTCTTGCGTCGGGGGCTGGCAAGTGGGACTCCGATGCAAGGAGATGCCAAGGACGAGTCCTACTGGCTTTTACGCTGGCTCGGCGACAAGGGATAGTTTGATCGTTCAACCCGACGTGCGCCTTACTATGACTATGCCTTCATGGAGAGGACTGAAAGGTAGGTCCAACAGCAAACAGGTATACTTGTGGCGTGGTGTTAAAGATGCGATTTGCGGGAAGGGGATGCCATGCCGCTGCCAAAGGAAAACTACACCGCAGATGATTACTGGGCGCTGCCCGAAGGCGTGCGCGCGGAGCTCATCGACGGAGAGCTGTGGGACCTTGCCTCCCCAAGCAGGGCGCATCAGGAAATCGTTCATGAGCTTGACAAGAAGCTTGGAAACCATATCGATTCTCACGGCGGGTCGTGCAAGGTCTATCCCGCGCCGTTCGCGGTGAACCTGTTTGCCGACGATACCACGTTCGTCGAGCCAGACATCTCGGTCGTGTGCGATCGGGACAAGCTCTCCGAGCGCGGCTGCGAAGGCGCGCCCGACTTTGTGGTCGAGGTCGTCTCTCCCTCCAACCCCGAGATGGACTACATTTCCAAACTCAACTTGTATCGTGAGGCGGGCGTGCGCGAGTATTGGATTTGCGACCCGCAGCGTGCGCGTGTGCTTGCGTACCGATTTGACACCGAGGCGGTGATGGATACGTACCCATTCTCCGAGACGGTTCCCGCAGAGATCTTCCCCGGCTTCGAGGTCAACTTCGCCGACATCATCGAGCGGATGTAGGGCGCAGGCCTAAAAACTCTGAAAGATGCTGTGACGCATTATCGTACGAGCTGCACTCGACGGACTCGACAAAGCCCTTGTCGAGGACTCGACAAAGTCCTTGTCGAGTCCGTCGAGTCGCGTTACGATGCTGTCGCACGCTATTCCTCAGGGAGAGGTAAGACACATGGGTATTCCCGCAAACATCGACGACTTGATAAACAGGCGCGTTGTCGAGTCCACGAGAATAGAGTTCAAGGCTGGGTACAATCCGAATCCCATCATTCATTCCATCTGTGCCTTTGCCAACGACATGGACAACATTGGGGGCGGTTACATCGTCGTTGGCGTCGAGGAGAGGGACGGGTCCCCCGTGTTTCCCCTTAAGGGCGTGCCTCAGAAGGATGTGGACGGTATACTCAAGCAGATGGTCGGGCATTGCCACCGAATCGAACCTCTCTACAATCCGATCGTCGAGCCCGTGGAATTCCAAGGTGTCTACCTCATCGTCATATGGGTGCCCGGAGGTCACGGACGTCCGTATAAGGCATCCAAGGACGTGTTTTCGGCAGCATCGCCCAAACACTACTACATCAGGAAATACGCCAGTACGGTGGTCGCCTCGCACGAGGAGGAAAAGGACCTCTTCTACGCATCCTCAGACATACCCTTTGACGATCGCCCCAACCTGGCCGCGTGTCTCGACGACCTCGACCTCGGACTCATCCGCGAGCACTTGAAAAAGATCGGCAGTGCACTCTATGCTCAGTCGAGCAACGCCGGTCTTCTCGACTTGGCGCAGGACATGAGGCTCCTCAGTGGCCCGAGTGAGGACATACATCCGCGCAACGTCGGAATCCTCATGTTCAGCGAACATCCCGAGAAGTATTTCCCGTATGCGCGTATCGAGGTGGTGGACATTCCCGACCCGACGGGCACGAATATGGTCGAGCGAACCTTTACTGGCCCCGTTCAGCGTCAGCTCCGTGATGCGCTCTCGTACATCCGTAACTACGCCATACGTGAGTCCGTGGAGAAAGTCGCAGGCCAAGCCGAGGCGAGACGCGCGTACAACTATCCCTATGAGGCGGTGGAGGAGATTCTTACTAACGCTGTCTATCATCGCTCGTATCAAATATCCGAGCCAACAACCGTACGCATTATGTCGGACGAGATGGAGGTGACGAGCTTCCCCGGCTTCGACCGCAGCATATCCGAGGACGCCATAGCAGGGCGGCGCATTCGTGCGCGAGGGTACCGAAACCGCCGCATAGGCGACTACCTCAAGGAACTTGGCATGACCGAAGGCCGTAACACGGGGTTCCCCACGGCATTTGCCGCAATGGAGGCGAACGGCTCGGGTGACATCGACTTCGAAATGGACGAGGCGCGCGGCTACCTTTCGGTCCACATCCCGGTACATCCAAGCTTCCGTCGCGTTGATGCGGCTGCCGATCGGGCGCTTGAGTACGAGTCCCGCGTCCTTACGGCGCTTGGCAAGCAGAGCATGACCCTGACCGGACTCTCGCGTGCCATGGGGTACAAGGGCATTTCGAAGAAGCTCTCCACGACCGTCAACGCCCTATGCGAGAGGGGCATCCTGGAGAGGCGATTCGCAGGAGGCGCGACGGTGCTCCTCGCGCGGACGAAGAGCGATTCGCTGGGATGACGGTTCCTTAGCATCAGCCGGGCATCCTCGTAGGAGTCGCGGCCGGAGTCGAGGATGTGTGCAGGGCGGTTCTGGTGTCACTCATACCATGTGCGCTTTCTTTGATGCTAGAGCCCGACCAGTAAGATATTGGTAGAAATGAATGAAATGGCAGGTGAAGCTGGTAGTGAGAGAGGGCCAGACAATGACAACACGTCGTATTGTGGCGGCGTTGCTTTCGGCGACGCTTGCATGGGGGGCTCTGCCGACGGCGGCTATCGCCGATTCGAGTGGGGGAGATATAGTACTGCCAGAGATTTCATTTGATTATAAACCGGCATCAAATGGCGGTCCCGGTACGGACAACGAGACGGAACTCTCCGATGAAGGTGTGTACACGAGCATCGGAGGCGCCAACGTCGAAGGGATTGCGGATGTCATCTACAGTGGATCCCCGGTGGTGCTAGGGCAGCTGTCGTTGACCTTGGATGGCAAGGCTTTGAAGTCTGGCGTTGACTACGACTGGTACGCAAGTGCGGATATGGTTGACGCGGGAACCTACGAGGTCACTTTCGAGGGTAAGGGCGCTTATAACGGCACAAAGAAAACCTCCTTCCGAATTCTTCCCGCTGAGGTCTCCGCCGCATCCATCGCTGAGATACCGTCTCAGGATTGGACCGGCTCGACGCTTAAGCCGGAGCTTGCGCTCACGTTCAACGGACGTCCGATGACCTTGGGCACGGACTACACGCTCAAATACGCAAATAACGTCGATCCCGGTACGGCGACAGTGACTGTCACCGGTATGGGCAACTTCACTGGTACGACAACGACGACGTTTCAGGTTGTCTCGCCAGTTGATCCAGTTGCACCGGCGCCACAGCAGAGGGACATCACTGTCAACGACAAGTCCGTTGCCATGGGCACGACCGTCAATCTCGACGCGACGCTCACCGAGGGTGATGGCACTCTCACATACAAGTCCTCCGACACATCGGTTGCGAAGGTCAGCTCCACGGGTGTTGTGACTCCCGTCAAGGTCGGCACGGCGAAGGTCACCATCACTGCCGCCGCGACCGACGTCTATGCCAAAGCCACAAAGACCGTCACCGTCACCGTGATGAAGGGCACGCAATCAATCTCGGTCGGTGCCACGAGCTACAAAAAGACCTACCGTGACGCTGCGTTCTCGCTCGATGCAGCGGTTTCCAAAGGTGACGGCAACCTTACGTTCAAGAGTTCGGACACGGGCGTGGTGTCCGTGAACAAATCGGGTATGGTCACGCTGAAGGGCGCCGGTACGGCCAAGGTTACCATCACCGCTACCGAAACCGCCAACTGGAAGAAAGCGACGCGGACTGTCACCATCACGGCGGCGAAATGCAAGCAGGCCATCTCTGCCTCGAACAAGTCCGTTGCCTTTGGAAAGACCGTCAGTCTCGGCGCGAAGCGCACGAAGGGCAACGGCAATCTCACGTACAAGAGCTCAAACACTGCCATCGCAAAAGTCAGCTCTACGGGCGTTGTCACGCCGGTCAAACCCGGTACGGTGAAGATGACAATCACAGCTGCAGAGACCGCAAACTACCTCAAGGCCACCAAGACAGTCACCGTTACCGTGACGAAGGGCACGCAGTCCATGGTTGTCACGGCGGTCACGCGCACGGCATCTTATTCGACCCTCAAGACGAAGTCTGTCACTGTCACCAAGCCCCTGACCATTTCCGGTTCCATAGGGACGAAGACTTACACGAGGGTAGGCAACTCGAACTACTTCACCGTCAATAAGACGACTGGCAATGTCACTATCAAGAAGGGTACGCCTAAGGGTACCTACACCGTCAAGATTAAGGTCACCGCTGCTGGCAACTATAGGTGGAAGTCCTGTTCAAAGACCGTTGTCTGCAAGGTTACCGTCAAGTAGCGAGACGGTCGATTACCAACCTGTCTTCGTGGTGACGCAAAGACCCCGGCAGTTCAATGCTTGCCGGGGTCTTTGTTCGCGCCTGCTGGTGCTACTCCGCGACCGAGCTCAAATCCAAGTTGAGGTCCACGAGACCGTCGATGCCGTTCACGTGACCTTCGTTTGTGTACTGCCATATGTTTGGCTTGCGCTCGTAAGAGGGTCCGTCGTCGTATTCGGCGCACCAGATGGCGCGGCCGCTCAGGGCATCGGAATTGAATTTCGCGAGGTCGAAGGTATTGCCATAGACCATGGGCATGTAGCCGCCCGCTTCGATTGCCGCGCAGAATGCCGTCACTACCTCGGAGGCAGTCTGCTTGCTCACGTTGGAGATGCGCGTGTTGGGTGTGACCTCGTAGTCGAAAGCTACGGGGTATTCGAGCGGGGTCCCGGCAAGCAGTTCCAGTACAAAGGCTGCTTCTTCTTCGGCCTCCTGCGCGGAGGTTGCCTGCGAGTAGAAGTACGCTCCGCACTCGAGACCCGCCGCCCGTGCCTCCGCGAGGTTTGTGGCAAAGAGCTCGTCGGCGAAGAGCCCACCCTCGGTGTTGCCTCGGTAGCCCGCGCGAAGAAAGGCGAAATTGATGCCGTCAGACGCAACGGCGGCCCAGTCGATGGGGCCTTGGTGGTCCGATACGTCGATGCCCGTCTTTTCAGCGACGGTGGTGCCGTCATCATAGCGATAGCGACCGCCGCTCATCGAGAAGGCATCTCCATCGAAGTAGGGTCCAGTCTCGACTTGTGTCTCTATCTCGGGGGCGTGAGTTGGCGCGTCCTCCGTGGAGTCCGAGCAACGGACAAGACTGACGAGCAGAAGGAGCGCGAGCACAAGGGCTAGTGCCTTGGGGGGATGGTATGTGCGTGTTCGACGTAGCATGGCCTAAGTATACCCCAGTACAAGCTTGTCGCGAAATGTCCCTTGACCCTCACGTTACGTCATGGTCTACACTCTCTGTCGGGCAAAGAAGAAGGGAGGTCATGGGTGCGGACGGTGCATGAGGTCAGCGAACTCGCTGGAGTGAGCGTGCGGACGCTGCATCACTACGATGCGATTGGTCTCTTGAAGCCGAGCGGACGAAGTGCGTCGGGCTATCGGCTCTATGACGACACCGATTTGGCGCGATTGCAGCAAATTCTGCTTTTCCGGGAGCTGGAGTTTCCGCTTGCAGAGATTCGGCGCATCTTGGACAGCCCTGATTATGACCAAGACAAGGCGCTCGAGCAGCAGATAGGGCTGCTCGAGCTCAAGCGGGAGCGACTGGACAAGCTCATTGACCAGGCGAAGGCCATGAGAATGAAGGGAGTGGGAGCATTGAGTTTTGAGGCGTTCGACACGAGCAAGATAGACGAGTACGCGGCAGCCGCCAAGGCTTCGTGGGGGAATACCCCGCAGTGGGCAGAATACGAGCAGAAGTGGGAGGGTCGTACTAAGGGTGAGGAGGTGGCCATGGGTGAGCAGATGATGGCGCTGTTCGTGCCGTTCGGGCGGATGGCGGCCGAGGGCATGGATCCGGCGTGCGAAGAGGCCCAGACCCAGGCTGCGGCTATCCAGGCATTCATCACGCAGAACCTCTATACTTGCACCAATGAGATTTTTGCGCAGTTGGGCAAGGCCTACGGTGCAGGCGGGGAGTTCACGCACAACATTGACGCTGCAGCTGGGCCTGGTGCTGGCGAGTTCGCGGCAAAGGCCGTCGAGGCGTACTGCGCCGGATCGTGAGCGCTGCGCCGAGCGCGCCGCACCAGGACGGACGGCAAGCTCGACGTACGTTGCGGGCATCACGAAACCGGGTGTGAGACATTTCCTCGATGCTGCAAGGAGGTTGGCATGGCGGACAAAAACGTGGAGATGGCACAGCGCGTGGCGCGTGCCGTGGCAGCCGAGGGGGGACGCACCTATTATGTGGGCGGCTTCGTGCGCGACCGCCTGCTCGGCAGAGACAACAAGGACGTGGACGTTGAGGTCCACGGCATCAGCGTACAAGCGCTGGAAAAGGTTCTGGATGGGCTGGGCGAGCGGCTCGCCATGGGCGAGAGCTTTGGCATCATGGGCCTTCGCCACTACGACTTGGACATCGCCATGCCGCGTACCGAGCGGGCGGGCGGCGATGGGCGCCGCGACTTCGAGGCGGGCATCGACCCCTTCGTGGGGCCGGAGCAAGCCGCTCGTCGGCGGGACTTCACCATCAACGCCCTCATGGAAGACGTGCTTACCGGCGAGGTGCTGGACTTCTTCGGTGGTAGGGAAGACCTTGCGCGGGGACGCATTCGTCATGTCGATTCTTCGACCTTCGTGGAGGACCATCTGCGCGTTCTCCGAGCCGCGCAGTTCGCCGCGCGCTTCGGCTTCGAGGTGTCATCCGAGACGCGGGATCTCTGCGCGACGTTGGATCTCTCCGGGCTTGCGGGGGAGCGCATCTTTGGAGAGCTTGAGAAGGCGCTGCTCAAGTCGGAGCGCTCGTCGGTCTTCTTTGAGGAGCTGCGACGCATGGGCCAGCTTGGGTTGTGGTTCGTTGAGGTGGAGGCGCTCATCGGCGTGCCGCAGAACCAGGCATACCATCCCGAGGGCGACGTGTGGACCCATACCATGCAGGTGGTCGATCGGGCAGCTAGCATGAGGGGGCGGGCCACAAATCCGCTCGGGTTCATGTTGGCAGCCCTGTGCCACGACTTCGGCAAGGCTACGGCAAAGCAGGAAGTCAACGACGTCATCCATGCTTACGGGCACGAGATAGAGGGCGTTCCGCTGGCGAGGCGGTTCTTAGGCCGCATGACGCGCGACCGACGGCTCGCCTCCTATGTTGCAAACATGGTGGAACTCCACATGCGCCCGAACCTATTCGTCACGAACGGGTCGCACACAAAGAAGTACATGCACCTCTTTGACGTCTCGAATTGCCCTGAGGACCTGCTCCTTCTCGCGAGGGCAGACCACGAGGGACGTGTCTCCGCGGACGGCCTCACGCAGCCCGAGGACTACGCGCCTGTTGAAGAGGCTCTGCAACAGATGCTTGCGGAGTATCGCCGTCGCATGGCGCAGCCCTACGCGACAGGACGCGACCTCATCGAGGCGGGTTTTGCCCCCAATTCTGCATTTGGCGAGGCCTTGGCATATGCCCACAAGCTGCGATTGGCGGGGCGTCCCAAGGAGGAACAGATCGCCAGCGCTGCTGCCGTGCTGCGCAAATCGCTCAGTGCGTCATGATGTTTCAGCCGGCACTTCTCATCCTTTATTACGCAAACACTGCAATCTTATACGCTACAATAGCATGGATGTTCGGTTGGCGTATTGACCTATGATACCCTTTATGCGGTGGGGGGAGATGGTGCCATGTGTGCGCAAGCCGTGTTTCCGGTCATTGACCTGGCGAAGACCGGTCGCTCGATTGAGCGGCATCGCCGGGAGGCCGGGCTGACCGTGCGGGACCTGCAGGCCTACTTTGGCTTCGAGTACCCGCAAGCCATCTACAAGTGGCAGCACGGGCAGTGTCTGCCATCGGTGGACAACCTGTTGGCCCTGGCGAGGTTGTTGCAGGTGTCCATGGAAGACCTCCTGGTCTTTGATGACCGGGAGGTCTTCCACGTTGTATGGGCTTTTGCGCGCGTTTCAATCTGTGCTTAACTCGTGCTTAAACAAAACAGGCCAGACGTTTATCCCGTCTGACCTGCGAAAACTCGTGGCTGGGGCACTAGGATTCGAACCTAGGTTGGCGGCACCAAAAACCGCAGTCCTGACCCCTGGACGATGCCCCAGTGCAATCGCTGCGCTGGATTCCAGCCATCAAGCACGTCGAGTATAGCACATCGCATCGCAAAAACAAGCATGTCAAACCCTCCACGCTGCGTCTGATATCACGTCAAACACATTAGGTGCGTAAAATTCCGTCAACGGTTGATTTTCGTACCCGTACGGCACTGACTGCGCTATGATTGGATGGCTTGGACTCTATTTCCAATGATTTCGGGAGGCACTATGCCCATCACTGCGATTGTTCTCGCTGCCGGCGAGGGTACGCGCATGAAGTCTTCTCATCCCAAGGTCGCTCACAAGCTACTCGATCACCCGCTAGTCTGGTGGACGGTTCGCACCGCCCGCAATGCAGGCGCGGACAAGATCGTGGTCGTTGTGGGCAACGGTGCGGACGAGGTGCGTGCAATCTTTGCGAACGATCCGGACGTCACCTGCGTCGAGCAGAAGGAGCGCCTGGGTACCGGCCACGCCGTCCGTTGCGTGCGCGACGAACTCGGCGCGTTCTCCGGTCCCACCGTCATCCTCTACGGTGACACCCCCCTCATTCGCCCCGAGACCATCGTCGCGCTCGTGGAAGAGACGCGCGCGAACCACAATGCCTGCACCGTGCTTACCATGTGCCCGCCCGACCCAACGGGTTACGGGCGCATCCGTCGTGATGCCGACGGGACCGTCGAAGCCATCGTGGAGCACAAGGACTGCACTCCCGAGGAGCAGGCGAGCCTTACTGAGTGCAATTCGGGCATCTACTGCTTCTGCGGTGGTCGCCTTACGGACAACATTGACAAAATCACGACCAACAACGCCCAGGGCGAGTACTACCTCACTGACATGGTGGGCATCTACCGCGAGATGGGCGAGCCCGTGAGTGCCGTCTGCGCACCCGACTACTCCGAGATGCTTGGCATCAACTCGCGCATTCAACTGGCCGAGGCCACCAAGGTCATGCAGCGCCGCATCAACGAGCAGCTCATGAGCGAAGGCGTCACCATGCTCGATCCCGATCAGGTGTGGGTGGGTGCCGACGTTACGGTTGGCCGCGACACCGAGCTTCTTCCACAGACCATGCTCTGGGGTGCCACTGCCATCGGTGGCGACTGCGTCATCGGGCCAAACACTCGCCTCACCGACGTTAGCGTTGCCGACGGCTGCTCCATCGAGGAGACTGTAGGCTACGAAACCGTCATCGAGCGTGACGTGACCGTCGGCCCGCGCGCCTTCTTGCGCCCCGGCACGCACCTGCTTGCCGGCGCACACGTCGGCACGCACGTCGAGATCAAGAACTCCACCATCGGCGAGGACTCCAAGGTCCCGCACCTCTCATACATTGGTGACACCATCATGGGTTCTGGCGTCAACATCGGCGCCGGTTCGATTACCTGCAACTATGACGGCAAGCACAAGAGTCCCACCACCATCGGTAACGACGTCTTCATCGGCTCCGACACCATGATGGTGGCGCCGGTCACCATTGGAGACGGTGCGCTCGTCGGCGCCAGCTCATGCATCACGAGTGACGTTCCCGCCGACGCGTTGGCACTCGAGCGCTCGAAGCAGCAGGTCATCAAAGGTTGGGCGGCCGCGCGTCGCAAGCGAATGCAGGAGGAAGACTAGATGTACGAGATTCTGAGCAAGCCCCTCAACGTCGAGAAGGAAATCAAGCTTTACAGCGGCACCGGCAATCCTGAGCTTGCGCGGCGTATCGCACAGATTCTGCACCTCGAACTGAGCGGCCTCACGCTCGAGAAGTTCGCTAACGGCGAAACCTACGCCAAGTTCGACGAGTCCATTCGCGGTGACGAGGTCTTCATCGTCCAATCCATCGCCGGACAAAACATCAACGACCTGCTGATGGAGCTGCTCGTGGCGGGCGACGCTGCTAAGCGCGCGTCGGTGGGCACGCTTACGGCCGTTATCCCTCACTACGCCTACGCGCGCCAGGATCGTAAGTCCGACTCGCGCGAGCCCATCACCGCACGCCTCGTGGCAAATCTCATCGAATGCGCAGGGTACGACCGTCTCATCACGCTCGATTTGCACCAAGGCCAGATTCAGGGCTTCTTTGACATTCCCGTGACGCATCTCACGGCGCTTTATCTGCTCGGTGACTACTTCATGGCAAAGAACTTCGATTGGGAGAACACCGTCGTCGTCTCGCCCGACATGGGACGTGCCAAGGCGGCGAAGAAGCTCGCCGACCATCTCGGCTGCTCGGTTGCCATCGCCCACAAGAGCCGTCCCAAGCACAACGAGGCTGAGGTCATGGGCATCATCGGTGACATCAAGGGCAAGACCTGCATCATCAACGATGACATGATTGACACGGCCGGCACCCTCTGTGGATCGCTTGCCAAGCTCAAGGAGATGGGTGCGGGCGAGATCTACGTCTGCGCGACTCACGGTCTCTTCACCGGTCCCGCCATCGAACGCCTTGAGAATGCACCTATCGAGGAGTGCGTCATCACCGACTCCGTGCCGTGTGCCGTCGCCAACGAGCCCGGCTCAAAGATCAAGATGGTCTCTGTTGCGCGCGAGATGGCCGAGGCAATCCATCACGTGTACTGCAACGAGCCCACCACCGAGATATTCGGCGGCGACCTGAACTTGTAGACACAACGTACTGCGGGCGGAGGGTACCTCTTGCCTCATTGCTCAGCGTTCGCTTCGCGATTCGCATGAGGCAAGAGGTACCCGCCGCCCTTCCGCTTAATCCACGAAGATGACGACGGTGTTTGACACCAAAGGGGAGGAAGCATGCCCGACCGGAAACAAATCAAGCTGGTCGCCGGTCTCGGTAACCCCGGCACGGAGTATGCGCTTACACGGCACAACGCCGGATTTGCTTCGGTGGACGCGCTAGCAAAGCGGCACGACGTGCGCTACTGGAAGAGCCAGGCTGGGTGCCTCGTCGCTACTGTGCGTATCGGTGACCGAGACGTCGTTCTCGCTAAGCCTCAGGGCTACATGAACACCTCGGGAGGACCGCTCTCGAAGCTCATGCGCGAGCTGCGCATATCGCCCGAAGAGTTGCTGGTCGTTCACGATGAGGTTGATTTGCCAGCAGGGGAGGTTCGCGACAAGTTCGGTGGTGGACTCAATGCTCATAATGGGCTGCGTTCGATCAAGGCCAAGCTTGGCACCGCCGACTTTGCTCGGGTACGCGTGGGCATCGGGCGACCGCCCGGACGGATGAGCGTGGCCGATTGGGCCCTGCGCAAGCTCAAAGGCAGTTTTGCCGAGGATTTTGTCGTCACGTGCGAGCGCGCCGCTGACGTGGTCGAGCAGCAGCTTTAACGCGGTGCACGAGGGTGGCCCTCGTGCCGCATCATCCGTGCGCATTACGCAATTTTTGAAAACGGCGTCTCCTACTATGGCATTGTCACAGAGGGAAGCAACAACTACAAGATAGGAGACGTCATGCAGTACTTCAATCGCCAGAACACCCGCAATGCCCACCCCATCGCCGTGCTTCTTGTCACGGGAGCCGTGCTTCTCACGTTCCTCGCGGCACCTGCCAAGGCCTTTGCAAAGACGATCACGATCACCATCGGCGACGATGACGAGATTTGCTTCACGACCCCGTCCGCCCCCGCAACCCCGTCCCAATCCACAGCCTCGTCCTCCTCCGCAGTCCCGTCTCGCACCATGGCCTCCGCAAAGGGCGGTTACGTTATCCCTGACAGTGCTTCGCGCTATCTCTCCGCATGCGAGCTGCGCAAATACAGCGACTGGCAGCTTTATATCGCCCGCAACGAGATCTACGCTCGCCACGGTCGCGGCTTCAAGAAGGCCAACCTGCGTAACTACTTTAACAACTGCAGCTGGTACACGTATCGCTACGATGCCGACTATTTTGACAATTATCTCTCCGATACGCTGAGCGACATCGAGCAGACCAACGCCGTCACCATCCTCGACGTGGAGAACGCTCGTAACTCTCCATACCCCTACGGCAGCGAGTATCTCCAGCCTTAGACAAAGGGAGTGCCCCCGAGATGGGGGCACTCCCTTTCAAGTGCTTATGCTGGCACACGCGAGGGCTATCCCTTCCGTGTGCCATCCTTTTTATGCGCCTAGTTCGGCTCGAGCCCTGGTGCAGGCGTTATGGGGATGGGCTCATCGCTGTCAAAGAGTACATCGACATTGCCTACGACCGTGGGGTTTTGCGCGATATTGCGTACGTCGTACGAATAGGCGTCCTTGCCGATCATCCAACCTTCCGCGGAGCGGGCGGCGTCAACCAGACAGGCTTCGCCGTTGGCGATGTTGGTCACAAATACGAGCCCGTGGTCGCCCCAGTCGCCGCTGGCCAGACTGACCACGCAAGGCTCTGCCTCGGCATCCGCATAGCCAAAGTACTTAAGCACGTATTCGAGGACGGCGGCGAAGTTGTAGCAGTTGCCGCTGTAATCCTCCTCGAAATACTGCAGAGCGTACTCAACGTCCCAGGTCTCGCCCCAAGGGCTTTGGTTGTTGACGCGTTCCTTGTAGGGGGTGCCGGCTATGTAGTCAAATACGCTGAAGGCGTTCTCCTCCGCGCTTGCACCAGGGCTGGAATGCCCGTCGCACATTTCCTTGACGTATTGGTCGAGCTTGGCGTTTCCCGTGGTAAACAGCCCGCCGACTACCCATGGGTCTTGCACTGGTGTGGTCTCACCAACGAGTGGTTGTGGTTGTTGCGACGTCGTGTTATCCGTCGCGGATGGGGCATCCGTCGTGTCCGTTAGGACGTCGTCTCGATTGACGACGTCCGCTGACGGGCTCGCGCCGCTGCCTTCGCTGGATTGCGTCGCAGCGGACTCAGGTTGCCTTAGCCGTGGAGATCCCGTCATGAGCGCTTGGATGGCAGAGTGAACTACAAGGCCCGTGATAACGATGGCCAGCATCGCCAAGGCAAGGCTCGCGATACGTCGTGGCGGGTCCTCTTTGATGAACTTGGGCATGTGGGGGAGCCTCAACCGCCTCTGCTGATATGCGACGCGTTCTGGTTGCAAGCGATTGCGCGGGCGCCGTGTTTTGGGGGGTCGCCTGACTTGGATGTCTCGCTGGTTCTTTTTAATTGCTGAATTCCTTCTAGGATGGCTCGTCTTTTCGACTGGTCGTATGTTGCTTCGCTTTCGAGTGGAGGTCTCCGTCGACACGCTCGCTCTCCGTCCCCTGACTACATCTTTGCATGTGAGTCTAGCATAAGGAGGGAACGTACAAGGCCGCGAAGGATGTGCACAAAAAGCGTAGCTAATCTCGTACAGCTCTGGTAAGGCTCTGGTAACAAGGTGTTTGGAAGAAAGTGTCTTGCGATAGAATGTTTTAGGGTCTATGCTGTACAGCACTTATTCATAACCGTTTGGAAAGTGGCCTGGAGGCTGCAGACGATGGAATCGCTCTCGAGGCGCAAGCGTCCGAGCAAAGCATCTCCAAGGCTACGATTGAGCCCATTGCCAACCAAGCCTACACGGGCAAGGCCGTAACTCCCGTACCGAAGGTGACTCTTGGTGACAAGCTGCTCTCCGAGGGCACGGACTACATCGCCGCGAAGAGCGCGACCTTCAAGATTGTAACTCCGAGCGTAAGCTACTCCGTTCATGTGCAGACCTACGGAGACCAAAAGGCGCGGAAGGACGGGGGTGTCGCTGGTACCTCTGGCGAGTCCAAGCGCCTCGAGGCCCTCGAGGTCAAGTTTGCGTCGAATTTGATGGCAGGTTCCATCAGGTACCGCACCCAAGTCCAGTCATACGGCTGGCTTGGTTGGGCAAGGAACGGGGAGACGTCGGGTACTGCAAACCTATCGAGGCGCATGAAGACATTGCAGATAAAGATTCTGCCCAAGGGTTCGGCGGCTCCCGGTAGCACGGAGAATGCGTTTGTAGACAAGGTGCCGTTCACCAGTGGCGATGCCGAGCTCGACGCCATATTGAACACGATTATCGAGACGAGGACAGGTAGAGGCCCAGACGCGCTGCAAAAGGCCTTCAACTATGTCGTTTCTTTCCCCTACATCGATGGGGAGGCGGCACTTCAGGGCGACTGGCGCGTATGGTCGATTAATAAGGCCAAGCAGATGTACTACCGAACGGTGTATGACCACCGAGAGTGCTGAGGATGCGAGAGGCGGATGCATGGCGCAAGGAGGCGACACGCATCCGCCCCCTTCGCCATGGGAAAGGTCATTGGATGGCCAGCGCTTGGGGTCGCGTCTGCGTTGGCCTTGGGATCGGCACCAATCGCTCGCGCCAGCCAAGGCGATCGGGGGATGTCCGAGCGGGGAGAGCAATCGGTGGGGATATGCTGGTCGTCGCGCGGGAATCCCCAGGTACTAGTACCGGGCATCGTCCCCGATACAAGGAGACGTTCCAACGTCATTCAGGCAAGCCGACTTGTAGCTTGGGCTCACGGCACCCCCGCGGCTGCATGAGGCTGTTCCATAAAGGACTAAGGGGACCACCTCTTTTACCACTCCCACTTGACGGTAGGGACCACCTCTTTTACCACTCCCACTTGACGGTAGGGACCACCTCTTTTTGGGCAAAGGCCCAGATGCGAAAACTCGCTAGATTGCTTATAGCACACGGCGGCGGGAGATCCACGTATGGCTCATTCCTTGCCGTCAGCATGCGAGAACGCGTGCGAGAAACTCGTCGTTGTCGTATACGACGAGGGCGATGTGGCTCCGTGCGCGCGTTATCCCTTGGTAGAGCAGCTGTCGATGGAGATTGTTGTCCATGGAGAAGCTAGGTCCCACTGCCATGACGACGGCGTTGAACTCCTGGCCGACGACCGTGTATGTGTCCGGACAGTCGGCCATCTGTATGACATCGGGCGCTCCCGCAATAGGCGCGAACGCGATGTATTGGTATCCGTCGTCGCGAAAGGCGTCCACGAGCGCTTGCGCCCCCTTCGCACTGGACGCGCACGCGACCTTAACGTGGTTGGTGCGGTTCGTGGTACGCGAACCGCGCAGGTCAAAGAGCGTGCGGATGAACCCAACGAGCTCGCGGTTGGTGCGAATCTTGCGTGAGAGCTCCCAAATGCTGGCGTGGGGGCATGTCGTGCGCACGACGCGCTCTGCGGCGAGGTCCCTGTTTGCTTCAGTGGGCATCTGCTGTCGGTCCAGGGAAAGATAGAGTGCGACGCGGGCCTGCGCTGCTCTCGTGACGATGCGCTCGAGCTGGGAGGTCGTGAGTCGCTGAGCCTCGTCTACGAGTATGGCTCCGCATTCCTCTAGCCTTTGTTGTTCGATCTCGTCGGGAGTGACGATGGCAAAGGACGTTTGTCCTTGTTCGAGTAGTCGATGCCCCTCGCAGAGCTGTCCGCAATGGATAACGCATGCGCGGCGTGTCTTGCCGAGCGTGCGGGCGAGGTCGTAGAGCAGTAGCGTCTTGCCGGTGCCCGCGCTGCCATATACGATGAAGGTCGGAGGTGCCACTTCCGATGACGCGGTGGCTTCGACGCAGCTGGTCACGAAGCTCGCCTTTATCTGGGCTTGGTGGTTCGTGAGGAAGTAGCTGCCCTCGAGGAAGCGACGGGTGTCATTGAGGGGCGATACCAGGTAGTTGCTTGCCGCAAAGAGGTCTTCGACCACGCCCTGATAGGGTTTGTCCGTGGCGGCAAGCACCTCAGCAAGCCGCTGGAAGCTGGTGCTTTGCAGGTGCTGGTTGCCGTCAAGCTCAAAGAGGCTCCCTTCGTTGGAGACGAAGGTAAACAAGTGGACGCGTCTCTCAAGCGGTGAAAGATAGTGGCGGTTGCGCTTGAGTTGGCGCGCGATGCGGTCGGTACCTACGTCCTCGCTTTTGAGCTCGATGTTGATTACCGCATCGTCGCATATCTTGAGCAGGTCAAATTCGGCGCTGATCTGTGGTATGCGAAACGAAAAGACGTACCCCTCAAAGATGCGCCGACCAAGCGCCTCATGCGCGAGCAGCGCGTCAGCGAGGGCGCAGACTGACTCTGCCTCGTGTTGCTTGATTGCGTCAAGCGGCTCGTCGCGCTCGGAAAGTTGCGCCTCGTACGTCGCACACAAGGCGTCGGGCACGGCGGCAAAGCCCTGCGCGAGTGCCAACAAGTTTGCAGTTCGCATGCATGACCTCCCTCGACGGTCGAGAGAAACTGTGTTCCCGCCGAAGGGAATTCGGCGGGAACGTGAGGAAGGAGTCGTCCACATCGGGCGTGTCAGAGAGGAGGACGTGGACGATGTCTCTTATTGTAGAGTTGTTTCGGTGTGTTAACGTTCTCACATCGAACGGGCATAATTCGCGCTCGTAGTGGGATGCCATAGGCACCAAAGAGCGGGACCTCTTGGGCAAGAGAGTGGGCATTTGGCTTGGCTACAGTGTCCCCACGGTGTGCCTGCGCGCGATTGCGAGCAAGACGACGATAGGCTAGCAGGTTCTATCTGGGTTAAAGTGCACGGGGACTACCCCTCGTGCACCATCACTAAGACGGGCGTACATCAGCCCGCTTATCGAGAATAGACTCCAAGCGCTTGAAGTCGCAGCATCGTCGGACGAGCTGCCGAGAGCGTTCCGGATGGTTGGTCACGAGTTCATATAGTCTATTCGCCTTGCGAGAAATGGTGTCGGAGTTTGAGTTGCACCAGTCGAGTTGGTCGTTGAGGAGACCCTTGTAGTGGCGTTCGCCCGGCGTGTCGTTCGGGCGAGCCGTCATGTCTATTGGCTTGATGACCGAGCGGCTAACCGGGATCATGTTGTTGAAGTTCAGCGCTCCGATGAGCTTGCCGCTTTTGTCGATGATGCGAGAGAAATCAAGCGAGTTTCGCATGCGTTCGTGCTTAGGCTTGGGCGAAGATAGTGGTATACATTAATCTCTTTCGCCGCAGACAAGCACGACTCCGACGAAGGGCCGACGCTGTTTGCCGAGCTGGGGTGATACGAACATGACCTTGTCATCGACCTTCGCGAGGTCGCGGACGTACTTCATGTCCAAGGTGTAAAGGTTTAGCCTTCGCATAGGGTTCTCCTTGTACGAGACGGGCTGCGCTAGGGCACGGCCCGTCCAAACCACTCCCACTTGACGGTAGGGACCACCTCTTTTACCACTCCCACTTGACGGTAGGGACCACCTCTTTTTGGGCAAAGGCCCAGATGCGAAAAACTCGCTAGATGGATTATAGCACGTGACGGTAGGTATGCGGGGGTCGCTTCTTCTGCGTAGACCGTACGAACGAAGCCTACGAACGAAACCGGTCGCGAGCCAATGGCAAATCTAATGGTCATATCAGAATCGCAAAGCCTCACGTGGTAGAATTGGGCGAGAATCCGCCGCCGGAGGAAGGCCGACGTGGGCATGTACGTAAACCCGGGCAACGAGGACTTCGCGGGGATCGTCGCAGACTCATACGTGGACAAGACAGGTCTCATATCGCTGGTGAACAGCGTCATCGGGACACCGCGTAAGCTCGTTGCGGTCACGAGACCCCGGCGCTTCGGCAAAACCTTTGCTGTGAAATCGCTCGTGGCGTATTACAGCTGCGGTTGTGATTCGAGGAGGCTCTTCGAGGGGCTCGAAATCAGCCAAGATCCAAGGTTCAATGACCACCTCAACGCCTATAACGTGGTACGACTCGACATGACGGAGTTCCGAGAGGCGCCAGACGTTGCAGTCGAGGTCAGGCGCGTCATGTTCTCGTAGACATCGGAACCTTCGAAAACGACATCCACGAAGTAGCGAGCCGCGATGACGCCCTCACGCTGCTTTGCCACCTAGGCTACCTGGCTTACGACGCGGCAACGAAAACCGCCCGCGTGCCTAACGAGGAGATTCGCGCGGAGCTGCGTCAGGCTGTGGGTAGAAGCCGCCATGAACGGGTCGCCGCTAACGGCTGTCACATCAAGGAGGCGTGAGGGTCGACCAGCCGTGAGCATAGCCCCAGCACTTGCCGCCGAAGCTGCCTACTCCCCGATGACTTTCCAGCGCTCGTGAACGCAACAAAGGAAAGTATGCGCAGCAGTTCGATGGGGACCTGTGCGCCGGTGGATGAGATGTCGTCACGTCCCGAGAGCTTGACGCGCGCTTGCCCCGACGAGACGCTATGATGGTCTCGATGCGTGTGGCAGAACTCGCCCGCCGCATGCCATCCGAGCGACCGAGGAGGCACCATGCCGCGCTATCGCCTGATGAACAAGACCATGCCCGTGCTCGAGTTCGAGTACGACTTGGATTTGCATGCTGCTACGCGTATCGTATCGTGCGAGAACCCCGCCTTCGCGCCGCTGGGGCTCTTTGACGAGCGCGGCAACGTGAGCAAGCGCGATCTCAACTACTGGTGGCGGCATCGCGCGATTCCCGCGTCGCGCGAGCAGGTGTCACGTCTGCTCGACAGCCTGCGCCTCGAGAGTACCCTCGAGCTTGCCGAGAAGAACATCGGCCTGTCACTTTCCGACCGTACTGGATTGACGACGTTGACGCGCCCCAACGTTGGGAGGACATCAACTTCTTTGACAACGACTTCTCGGACGATCTCGGCTTCCTCACCTTGGGCCAGGACACGAGTTCCTCGTCGCCCGACCTGGACTACGCCTCGATGAACCTCACCTCGCCGAACAGCACCCTTGGCGGTGATCTGCGCAAGAAGTGGAAGATCATCGACGGCAGGCGCGTACTCGTGAAGGCGGGCGTGGGCGCATTTAACCAAGAGCCCTATAACGAGGTCATCGCGACGGAGCTCCACCGCCGTCTGCTAGAGCCCGGGACCTTTGTGGAGTACCGCCTCATCACTGAAGATCGCCGCGTATACAGCGCATGCGACAACATGCTGGTCGGAGACGAAGAGCTCATCAGCGCGTATGACCTTATTCGCAAGCGCAAGCAGTCAAACAGTGAGATTGACCTGATGTTCTACGTACGCTGTTGCGAGGAGCTGGGCCTCACGAACGTGATGGATGGTCTCGCGCGGATGTTTGGCTGCGACTACGTGCTGGCGAATCGCGACCGGCATTGGCGTAACTTCGGGGTGATGCGCGATGCGGTGACGCTTATGGGCACGAGGCTTGCGCCCATCTTTGATACGGGCTCGTGCCTGTGGTCCGACGCCCTGCAACTCGAGCTGCCCATCGACTACGCGTACGTCGCCAAGCCGTTCAAGTACAATGGCATGCGTCCGTACGACCAGCTTATGCTGTTCGTGGGTCACCTTGGATGGGTACGACCTGAGCCGCTCGCCGACTTCGCCGACTTCGTGGGTGACATGCTGCGGACGAACCCAAACATCCCTCCCGTGCGCATCGACCGGATAGTGGAGCGCGTGCGCAAGAATGCCGATGACCTCGTGTTTGCCAGTCACCGATGAGACGACGAGGCATCATCAAGCTTAGCGACTCCGGGCACTCAGCATCCGGCGGAACGTATAGCAGGTCGCGAGGCAGAACGCCACCTCGACAAGGCCGTTGCCCGCCCAGCCGAGCGTGGAGCTGAATGCGCCATCGCCGCCGCTTGAGCCCCACGTCGTCCACATCATGCGGAGGCAGTGAATCCCGAGTATCACCATGCTTTCTTGTCCCGCCCACGCAAAGAGGCGGGAGAAGGACTCGCCGAGGTTGGAGGTGAGCGTGTCAAACCACTTCGAGGCGAGGAAGACGAGCCAGCTTCCGAGACATGCGCCAAGGACGCAGGCGACGAAACCCGGATAGTCCCTCGTCGCCATCTCGATTTGGTAGCCACCAAGTGCGAGTGCGACCCATGTTGCAACCGCTGCCAAGAGCAGAGCGGGATTGGTAGGCGCATCGAGCAGGCCTCGTCGTCTGGCCTCATCGCCGACGAGGAAGAACACTTGGGCAAACAGTGCGACGTCGAGGCTCCAAGGCAGGTATAGCCCATTCTCGCCGAGCCACCAACCAAGCGCAAAAAGTGCGAGCGGGACAGCGAACTGTATGGCCATCGGTGATTTCTGCGTGGTCCGGCGGACGATGACGTAGATGTTGCGCGCGACAAAGAGACAGGCGACGAACCACACGAGCCATACGGACTTGAGGAACGGGAAGACCTTGCCAACTGTGCTCACGCCCCCGAGCATGGCTACGAGCCGCTCGGCAATTGCCGCCTTTGTTTCCTCGGGCGTGAGCAGTCCCTTGAGTCCTGCAGCCAGAATGCAGATAACCACATAGGGCACGATCAGAGTTCGCACCGAGCGCCCGAGTGTCCTGCGCACGTCGTACTCGCTGCTCACGAAAGCCGCGTTCACGAGAAAGAAGAACGGCATGTGGAAGGAGAAGATAAGCGCCCGTGCGATGGGGTCGATATCCGCCTGATGGCCGATTACGCACAGAAGGATCGCGATTCCCTTGGCGATGTCGTAGCTGCGGATGCGAGGCTGTGCTGAGGGCACGAGTTGTTGCTCGATGTCCTGTCCGTCTTTGCGTGCCTTGGACATGCGGTTCCACAGCCACAGAAGGAATAGGCCAATGCATGCCCAGAGAAGCTTGACCGAGAAGCCGAGGAGGTTGAGCTGCCACATCTCCCAAGTGTCGTCCGCGATGTTGAGCGACACGATGATGTCCCACAAAGGTATGATGTTCATCTCAAACATATGGAGGCAGAGTACTGTGAGCGAGTACCGTCCGAAGTACGCGAGGCCTTTGGAGAGGATGGGGACGTGCGTCAGGCAACGTGCAAACCATATGACGAGAATGCTGCCCGCAACGGCCCCCATGACGTCGACGGGGATGCAGGTGAAGAAATTCGCGACGAGGTACATCTTGCCGCCGTCCAACTGCCATGCCACAAACCATGCCACTGCGCAGATTGCGATCATCCAGGGGGGTATTCCCCGCGATAGCATCGCGCCTAACCGCAGCTTGGGATTCTCGACAAAGCTTCTGGCCAGCCAGCCGAGATGAACGAACAGCAACACACACATGCCCGCTTGGATGGAGAAGGGCAACCACCAGTCTCTCGTTGCCACGCCCACAAAGAACGTTGCCAGCACCACAGGCGTAGTCCAGCGCTTCCCAACGATACTGTCGTATATGGTCAACGCCCAAAACAGACCCAAGAGAAACCATATCGCCCCGAACGACGGAATGCCTATCACCGGACTCTTGAGCGAGCCGCTACCATATAGAGTGGTGAGAAACATGTCGGCTACTGCATTCCAGCTTTCGTCCAGCCTTCCCTCGATAATGCGTTCCACCCCCGCACCAAATGCGCAGGCGACAGAGCATAGAACATAAGGTGCAAGGAGGCGCTTTGCTCGTTTGGCAAGCCCCTCTTTCCAGTTGCGTGCCGGGCGAAAGAACCATCCGGAGATGAGGAAGAACAACGGCATGTGAAAAGTGTATATCACCGAGTTGACCTCGCGGATGCTGAGGTGACCGGCGATGACGCACAGCATTCCAATGCCTTTGGCGATGTCGACGAACTCCAGACGCTTGCTTTGTGATGACGTTCCAGCCATTAGCCGTTGAATGCGGCGCAAATCGCGTCAAGCAGCATGACGGCGTAGGTCTGTGCGTCGCTCACGGTGAAGCTGCCGTCGTAATCTGGCCCTCCGAGCGAAAGCTCGACGTGTATGACGGGCACGTCCTCCTTCGATCCCATCACAGCGGTGCGGATGCGGCGGGCGAGCGTGGCGGTGTTGTCGGCGACGACGTTGGGCATGGACGAGTTCTCAGGTGGGGGCGTGATGCCAAGCACGAGCACGGCGGCATCGCCGGGACGCTTGCGGTCAGGAGACTCCACGATGTCGAGGCCGCTCTTTTCGTTGGTGGCGGAGGCAAGGTTCCAGATGCGACCTGCCACGTTGCGCGAAATGGGGTCTTCGGCGGTAATCGAGATGCTCACGTGCTCGAGCACGTTTGCTGCGCGGGCGAAGCCCATGGCACCCAAGGGATGTGGTCCCGAGGCGGATCGTCCTGCCCACACGTGATGCAGGCGCTCGATGGCATCGAAGGTGTCCGGAAACATCATGCCGTCCTGCAGCACGCCGATGCTTTCTTGGAATTGCTTGACTGCAGCCTCAGTATGTGGGCCAAAGAAGCCGTCAACCTCGCCCGCAGAGAAGCCCAAGATATTCAGACAGGACTGCAGCTGGCGCACGTCTGCTCCATGGAAGTTGGGAAGCCGCAGGTATAGGGTGCGGTCGCCCATCTTGTACGTTTCGTCCACGAGCGTGGCCCAGGTACGTGTGTCGACCTCGGCACCCAAGGGCAGCCCATGGTCGAGCCTGAAGTGTGCGACGGCGGTTGCGGTCGAGGGGCCAAATTCCTGGTTCGCCCGTTCTTGTTCATCGATTGCGTACTCGATGGAGCGCAGTCGCTCCTGTATGTCTTCGACCGCGGCTCCGGTCATGCCTTGAGTGATGGGTTCCATTCCTGCCTCGTTTCTGTTGCATTTGTCTGGCTAGTTTGTCCTACTCACGAAATAGTCTGCCATAGATGCGAGCAGCTCGCGCGCCTCATCTGTGATTGGTGCTTTGAGAACCCGCGCTTTGGCTTCGTCCGCAAGCGTCTGGGCATACGAGCGTGCATATGCGATGGCATCGGCCTTGTTGGCCAGCTCGACCGCCCTCGCGAGCGTATCCGTATCCGTTGTGCGCGCAGAGAGGATTCGTTGCAGCTCGTGCGCATCGCTGTCATCGAGCTCTGCGAGTGCTCGTACCATGACGAGGGTGCGCTTTCCCTCGGTGATGTCGCTGCGGAAGTCCTTGCCCTGCGCCTCGGCATCTCCTACCAGATTGAGCAGATCATCCTGAATCTGGAATGCCAATCCAGACGCAAGACCGAACGCCCTGAGGTCGCTCACCTGCTCGACCGTAGCTCCGCCGCACAGGGCTCCTGCCACAAGCGGGGATGCTGCCGAGTAATGCGCGGTCTTGAGCGTTGCCATGGCGAGGTAATCGCGCTCCGTGAGATCCCATCGCCCATCGCGAACCCAACCCAGGTCAAGCGCCTGACCCTCGAGCGTGTAGCGCTCCATGATATAGAGTTCCTCGGATATGCGCAGGCGCATGTCAGGGGATAGAGTCTCGTCGTGCATCACTGGTGCGATCACGCTGATGACGCCCACATCACCCGCGTTGACGGCGATGCCCACTCCTTCGCTTATGTGCAGACAGGGGATACCGCGTCGCAGCTCGCTCTGGTCGGCGATGTCATCATGGATGAGAGCTGCCGCTTGAAAGAGTTCCATGGCGCAGGCGACCGAGAGCGCGCGCTCGGGGTCGTCGCCTACGGCAGCACAGCCAAGAAGGGCCAGTGCAGGTCGCACGCGTTTGCCACCTGCAAAAACCAGACGCCCAAGCGGCTCGTATAGGTAGCGTTCGAGATTGGCTTGCTGGCTCGTTTCGATTGGCGTCGGCATATGCTCGCGCAGGGCCTTCTCGATGCTGGGGCGAACGCGCCCCACGAAGCTCGCAAAGGCGGAACGGGAGCCACGAGAGGAATCGTCGCTCAACGACGTGTCCTGAATGCCGGGCTTGTCCCCCTGCCACCGGGAAGTAGCTTCTTTGTCCTGCGCGCCTACGTCCACGACTACCCCTCGTATCCGTTGGGATTGTGAGATTGCCAGTTCCAGCTGTCGGCGCACATTTCGGCGATGCCAAACTCGGCGTCCCAGCCAAGCATCTCGTGTGCCTTGGTGCAGTCTGCCCAGTTCGCCGTGACGTCGCCTGCGCGCCTTGGCTCGATGACGTAGGGCAGGTCGCGTCCGCAGGCCGCGGAGAAGGCGCGGATGATTTCGAGCACGCTTGTGCCCGTGCCCGTGCCGAGGTTAAAGACCTCACAGCCGTTCTTGTCGGCCATCCAAGCGAGCGCAGCAGCATGGCCGCGTGCGAGGTCCATCACGTGGATGTAGTCACGCACGCCCGTGCCGTCGGGTGTGTCGTAGTCGTTGCCGAAGACGTGCACGGCGTCGCGCCGACCCACGGCCACCTGCGCCACGTAGGGCAGGAGGTTGTTTGGGATGCCCTTGGGGTCCTCGCCCATGAGGCCCGAGGGATGTGCGCCGATGGGGTTGAAGTAGCGCAGTAGCACGACATTCCATGAAGGGTCGGCTATCGTGAGCGAGCGCAATATCTCCTCGATCATCCACTTGGTCCAGCCGTAGGGGTTGGTCGCGGGCTTCTTTGGGGAGTCCTCGGTGAGGGGCAGCGCATCTGGATCGCCGTAGACGGTAGCCGAGCTCGAGAAGATGATGGACTTGCAGTCGTGGTTGCGCATCACGTCCACGAGGACGAGCGTGTTGCCGATGTTGTTCGAGTAATACTCGATAGGCTTCTCGACACTCTCCCCGACGGCCTTGAAGCCGGCGAAATGGATGACGGCATCGATGTCGAACTCGTCAAAGACCGCTTCGAGCGCATCGCGGTCGGCCACGTCAGCCCTGACGAAGGTGAGCCGCTCTGCCGCCTCGTCACCGACGATTTGGTCGATGCGGTCGAGAACCTTTTCACTCGAATTCGAGAGGTCGTCGACTACCACGACCTCGTAGCCTTGTTCTAGAAGGACGACCACTGTGTGACTGCCAATGAATCCGCATCCGCCAGTCACGAGTACGCAGGTGTCGCCGGGTTGCTTGCCGTTCGTCATGTGTTTCCTCCACCATAGTTCACATTCGTGTGAAAGAAGTATAGTACAGGCGACGGCAGGCGACCGGCGAGGCACTCCGCAAACGGAAAACGGCACACTTGCTGGGGTGCTGGGGGTGACGGGGGCGACAGTCCCCTGGGTACCCAGGGGACTGTCGCCCCCGTCACCCC
>ONMP01000129.1:8139-8664 GCA_900318935.1 uncultured Actinomycetes bacterium | reverse complement strand
GGAGTTGAAGTGCACGTAGTACTTGCGGTCGGCGGGATTGCCTTCGAAGTCGACGTCGCCGTCGTCTTCCATGTCTTCGGCCATCTCGCGGATCGCGAACAGTTCCTCGACCATCTGACGGGTCAGCTTGTTCTGGCCGGCGACTTCGATGGTTTCATCGTCCAGATCGAAATCGTCCTCGTTGATGATGAGCTGCACGCCCGGCAGCTTCTCCATTTCGCGAAGCTCCTGCACGCTGAACTTGGCTTGGGCCACGCCGCGGCGGATGAACAGGTGCAGCGTCTTGGCCTTGTTGGCCTTGATGCCTTCGTACACGTTGTCGGGGATGTCGGTTTTGGCTTTGAGGTCATCGGCGTTGCGCATAAGTTCGCGGGCCACGTCCATGGCCACGTTGCCGCCGCCGATCACGGCCACGTTCTCGGCATCCAACGGCCATTCGCGAGCGCCGGTGGGGTAACCGTCATACCATTCGACGAACTTGGCGGCACCGTACACGCCGTCGAGATCGGCGCCCGGCAGGCCGAG
>ONMP01000129.1:0-8118 GCA_900318935.1 uncultured Actinomycetes bacterium | reverse complement strand
GAGCGGCTTGTCTTCGACCGCGCCGGTGGCGAACAGCACGGCGTCGTAGCGGGCGAGCAGTTCGTCCAGGGTGACGTCCTTGCCGAATTCCACGTCGCAGTACAGGTGGATGTCGGGGTTGTCGAGCGTCTTTTCAAGTGCGTCGGCGATGAATTTGATGGACGGATGATCGGGGGCCACGCCGTAGCGCACCAGACCGAACGGCACCGGCAGCTTTTCGAAGAGGTCGATGCGCGCGTTCGTGATCGGATTCGTGACGACTGCCGAAATCGGAGGGCAGTCGTAGTAGAAAATGCGGTATAGCCGACTTGTGTTTTCTCCGCGAACTCTTAAGTGTCGTCTACAGTATGTCACGAGTTCGTCCGCACGCATTTCCGGACTCTTGTCGCCAAAAAGGTTGTAAGCGCGACGCCTATAAAAACCTCCATCAACAAGAATTGCGGTCGTCTCTATTGGTTTGCTAATAACCTCAATCGAGCTTTCCATTTTGTTCGTCTCCTTGGCTGACGAAAAGCCCCTTGGTTTTGCGTACATCCGAATAGAGGAGTAGCTATTCCCAAGGGGTTACTAATGCACTCAATCATACACCAAGTCAGCCCCCTGGCAACCACGTGTCAAACAGTTGTGGGGCGCGAGCGAACGTTAAGCTTTCGTGTGCACAAGATTCACTCGTTCGTACGAAATCTGACGTTACTGTTGCTTCAAGAGCATGCGTCGGACTGCCATGCATAGGCAATCGATCGGATTGTGTGGCGGACGCTTGGAATGGGGCTCTTGGATGCGAAGAGCTTGTTCTTAAATCCCTTCCGCCGGGAATCACGGTTGCATCGGGACGAGCCTCTTTATATAGCTTCTTTGCCCTGCGGTTGAATTCTATGAAGGCGTCAACTGCGGCGTCTGCATAGTGGCCGTCATCATAAAGCCGCTTTGACGACTTGACTATCGCAGGATGTATACAGGACCATGCGGAGTCTTCGCCCTGTGGATTGCTATTGTCCTCTTGTTTTCCAATGATATAGTCAATCGCGAAAATTATCTGCCCCAAAGCTATGGGGTTAACGAATGTCTGGCCGTAGGCATTTGCGCCAAATAGGCTGCCATTGGCCAAGGAAAGGTTACGCGAAATAAGGGGGTCGCCTTGATGGACGGCTGCCGCTATGTTGGCGATGTGTGCGCTTAGCTCCAGTACCAAGCTGGGGTCGATGGGCGTGTTGATAATGTTGGGGGTGGTGGCCATGTCCCTGAGGCTGGCCACGACGTTGCTGGCGAATAGTGTGTTCATGGGAGCCCCTTTGCCGTCCCTGGTTTGGTCAAAGCTACGACAATACTAACTTGGTGGGAGTGGGACAAAGAGACCGCGTGTCAAATGCTTTATAAACGCGCACATGGCATATCGTGGCTCAGGTGCGGGTACGTTGCTTCGTTTGGGGTGGGGTTCTAACCATGTACAAGTTTTATTATGATGAATCAGAGCACAGTAGGAAGCTTACACTCGAAACCGTTAAGGACGATGGCTTCTATGACGGCTTTGTTGCGGTCATTGTGGGTTGGGACGAAAGCGACGAAGCAGATATTGAAAGGCGATACGAACGCTTCGGGTGCATGCATTCGGATAGGAAATCCAACGGAGAAATCAAAAGCACGACAGTAAAGCCCAGGCAACTAGCCCATGGATTTGCTTCTCTTGGGAAGGCCAACCTCAGCCTTATTGGGGACTTCTTGTCACTGTTTGACGAGAAAGTGCGCGTTTACCTCTGCTATGAGAGCAAGACGGAGTATGTGGCTGAGCAGCTTTTCAAAGACTACGGAAATACAGGGGGTATTGATGCGGACTTAATGCGCTACTCTATAGTCAAGTCTATCGTACAGTATCAGCCGAAGAGTATTGTGAATGCGATGTACGATGACCCGTCTTCCCTTGTCGACCGATTGCGCGAGTTCTATTACGAAAGAATCAGGCAAGGCATTGAGAATATTCAGCTCAAGCGTAAGGAAGTAGACCAGTACGGACAGATTCTCATGTTGTTAGAGGGGGCCAGAAGAGTTGAGACGCTTGACTGGGACTACTCAGAGCCGTTTGTCGGTTTCTTGAAGTATCTTACCGAGGTAGGCATCAGCGATTACTCACTCGTAATCGATAGGGAGGACAAAACTGAGGACGCTGCGCGTCGGCTCGGAATAGAGAGGTCTTCTGGTGGGGACTCCAAGGACTACTTTGGCTTGCGCATGGCGGACATGCTTGCTGGCGTTGTTTGCAAGCTCATGAAGGCTTTGCGTGAGGAGCTCAGATATCACGATGAGGGCGAGTTTGTGCAGAGGCGGTTAGTGGGGGAGACGTGGTTTCAGCTCGATGACAGAAGGCTCGGCCTCTACAAGAAGCTAGACGACATAGCTATTCGCACGAACAACGCTTGGTATAAGGTATGCGCTGGGTCCTATTCCGATGACCTTGTTATGTTGCTTGCGTTGCTAACGCTCATGCGGGGACTTGGATCTGCGGCGGAGCTGCGCAGCGTCGCGAGGGAGTGTCCCGAACGCCTGAATACCATAGCGTGCGAGATGCTCGGGGATCATTATCGTAGGGTCATGGATAAGTCTGACAATGAGATTCGAGTTGGGTCTGTTCCGATAATCAGTGAGGCGCGGGCGATGTTACTGCCCGAAGGACAAAAGACCGCTAACGTACTCTCCGTTGGGTACGACAGCCTCGGAATACCGCTGATTCTTATAGACGAAGGCGAGATGGCTGTGTGTTATCGCCTTCCTGACGATTTGCGTGAGTGGGCGTATACATTAGCCGGCATTGCGGGGAGTGACCTCAACGTGCTTCCGTCGACTGTATTGTTTACAACGAGACGCGGCAAACACTATGCAGACATTCTGTGATAGGCCATGATGTGGCACGCTAAACAACGCAGCTATGCTCGAACACCGTTTTTCTCCGCCGTTGCTTCGTTTCGACTGGTGGGGTGCGCACTGCACGCATGACCGTACATGATTCCACGCTGTGGCGGTGCACCGTTCCACGATATGGCGGTACAGCACCGATGACATGGCCGCATGCTTTCCCGGGGGGACGAAGAGGTCGTCCCATTGTCCCGAGAAAGGGGAAAGCATGGTCAAGTACAGGGAGATCCTCAGGCTCACGGCCATGGGGTCAGCCAGCGCAACGTGGCCTTCTCCGTCGGATGCGCGACGTCCACGGTGCAGGACGTGCTGCGCGCGGCGAGGGCGGTCGGACTCGAGTGGCCGCTTCCGGAGGAGATGGACGACGCGGCCATCCGCTCCAGGATCTATCCGGCCCGCGACAGGTCGAACCCGGCGAATGCGGAGATAGACCACGCGTGGGTGGACCGCGAGATGCGGCGGCCCGGGGTGACGATGACGCTCCTCTGGAACGAGTGCGTCGACGCCGCCGTCTCGCAGGGCAGGCAGCCCTACATGTACTCCGCCTTCTGCCACCGCCACCGCAAGTGGGCGGAGGCGAACCCCGAGGCCACGATGCACATCGAGTGGAAGGCCGGCGAGTGGGCGCAGGTGGACTGGTGCGGTGACACCATGTCTGTACAGCAATGGGCACAAGTCGAGGGCCGTGCCGTTCATGCGGGCCACGGCATCGCTGCTGGGCGGCTACATCGACGAGTTCTTCCCCGATGCGGGTCCGGCGGAGCTGGACTGGACTCGCCTCTGTGTAAGAGTAAGTCTATGCCGCGACGAAGATAGTTGCGCTAGAGAGGTCAGCGATTCCTTTGAGGTGGGTGTCGGCTGCGCCTGTGCACGACCCAAAAATCTCGTCCTTGGCGCACCACTGCCGATTTGCGCTTTTCCGCGGAGTGTCTGTGTATGCACATTCCTTAGCGGAAGAGGCGGTTTCACCTATTCCTGAGGATGCACCACAGTATATCCGCAGAGGATATCTGTGTCATAATAGCCTCTCCGCGGAAGGAAAATCTTTTTTTGGAGAGGGCCTTTGAAAGACGGAGCTAAGCAAATGGGTGCGAAACTATTCAGGATGGTGTCGACGCTCTTTACCCGAGTTACAACTTGGCCACGAGGAGTGTTTCTCAACAGTCCTAAGGGATTTGGAGCAGAGGTCGCCAAATTCATACTCTTTCTCATAAACGCCATGGCAATAGTCATTGCCATCAACTTCGCGGCAAGAGTCGACGCAAGCGTTATGGAGCGGGTCCTCTCTCTTTCAATAGAGCTTCTTCTGATGGGACTGTATACAATCGAAGAAATATTAAACTATGTCAAGGTTGTGGAGTCTTCGGAGGAAGACGGCTATGAGGAACGGATGCGGTTGAGGCCCCCTTGGTATCCTGCAACTCTCGTAATCATGTTTGTGGGTTCCGTTGGCCTTGTCTTGACGCTCCTGTATAATCGCGATGCGCAAGTGGTGACATTGGCGGCATACATCGCCACGGCACTCTTGCTTTGTTTCGCTCCGATAGGTATGGCCAAATTGTGGCAACTGGCAGCATATTTGCGCAGGGATGATGCGCTTTTCGAGGGATACGTTGACTATATTGCGATTATGCTTAGGTACCTGCGCTTTACTCCGACGATGCGCGCGGCAAAACTTGCGGAAATGGAGGTGCTTTCCGAGACGTCGCCTGACAAAAGAAGTGAGGGAAGTTTTGAGCAAGTATGGGAACGAATAATCTCTCCGAAAATCGATCGCCTGCTCGAACACAATCGGGGCGTGATTGAGTGCGACAAAGAGATAGCATATGAGCGCGTGCGTTTCGCCTACTGCTGCATGAACTTGCATTGTTCAGAGAATTATATGATGAGACCGGGAAATAGGCTTGATAGGCATAAGGTTGCTGCGTGCTACATGCTTTCCATCGTGGCTGCTAGCCCCTTGGACGTTAACGCAAATGTCCGACAGGATAAACCGGAACTATTCTTCAATGAGAGGCTTGCCTTTACCGTTGGGTATTCTGTGCTTTGTTCCTTCATCGCGAAATGGCTCGCTCGGATGGCTGCGGGAGAAGAGAGCGCGATGACGCCAGAGTTGAAGGAGAAGGTCCAGAAAGAGCGTGACCGCATCGTAAATGTGGGACTGAATATTCCGCGCGAGGTCGGACATGGTGAGAACTATCCAGATTCTTTCCTCAACTTTCTTCGATACACGAAAGTTGAATGCAACTATAGTCCGCTGGCCGTAGCGTTACTCCTCTTCTCCGCAGAGGCGGATTCTATGGATTCGGAAGTACACTCCGCGCTGCTTGCCGTCTGTAGGGAAAGGAACAAGAAGAAACGATGAGAGGCAAAAGAACACCTTTCATCCGCTTCGATACAGTGTAGACGAAAAAGGCGGTATATAGTATCTATTAATCCGCGAGACCCGATGAATGTGTGTCCCGTCTTAGAGAAGTGGTGTAATTCATGAGCTTACAATTGTTCGTGCGCATAGCATCGGTATGTGTGTTTGCTCTGCCCATGCTGGGGGCGCTGTTGTTAGATCGTCCTCGTAATACTTCTATAGATGTCGTTAAGGAGACTAATGGCGACCTTAGCACCGATGAAGTCGAATTCTTCTTGGTTGATTCCGACCCATATCAATAAAAACTCGTGCAAGTCGTTGTAGAACCGTGTCAAATGGCGGCTCTTTCATGAGGGGCTGCCATATTTTACGGCGTCAATCTCCTGTGGCGCTGCAAAACGATTAAACTGAGTCCTCGGCACCTCAACCCTACCTCGCAAAGGTACAGCGAAAGCTTCACCCACTTCACTGTGACATGACGTGGCACTGTCTCTGCGGCGCCAATTCCTATGTGATCTCCCGCACGCGCGAGAGGAACATTCTCAATGCCTCAGCAGCTCCTGCAGGTTTATGCAGCCGTCCTCGAAGCGCGGCATCGTCACCATCTCGACGGCGACGTCGGCCGTCTCCATGCGTACTGCACGCTCCACCGGTCACTGTTCCACGCGCGACGAGATCGGGCGGTGCACGTTCGACAAGGAGTGCACGGACATCATCTTCCACGTCATCGACCGGCGCTGCGAGCGCGAGGACCCGAGCACGACGATTCTCACGAGCAACTACGGGGCCGACAAGTGGGGTGAGTTCTTCACGGGCAGCTCCACTCTCCTGTGCACGCTTGACCGCATCTTCGACAACGCCACGGTGTTCTTGGTGGAGGGGCCGAGCTTCCGCGGTGCGGGCTTGAGGACATACGCCATCGAGACTGCCACGGTCGTCGCCAAGGCAAGACCGGGGGCAACTCAAGCCAAATAGAGAGACAAGTACAGGCAAACAACAATTCCGGCGTACTGGCGAATTAAACCCGACTGGGATTGGCGATTATCAATCGACTGGTTAAATATGCCCGACGCTAGCATGGACCCAAGATAAAGTCCATGCCTTCCCGTCGCGCATACTTTGCCGCGGGGACAAAGTCGCTATCACCGGCGACGAGCACGATGTGAGACACGAGGCTCTTGTGAGTGAGGGAAGCGATATCGCCCTATCCTCATGTCTACGTAAGCGTCAAAACATAGGCATCTAGCTAACCCAGATTAGTAAAACGATAATCACCCCCAGTCAGCCAGAGCCGCGACGATTGGGGGTGATTCACATGCGGGCGCGTGCCTACTCGTCCTCCCGGAGCGTCCCGGGGTCCACGTCGGCGATCGGCTCCTCCTGGACCTCGCGCAGCGACGCGACCTCGGCACCGGGGATCCGGACCGAGGCGGGCACGGCGTCCGACCACGGCAGGTAGCGGTCGGCGACCGCCGGGTCGCCCAGGTCGCCCGCGAGCGGGAGCTCCCCGAGCAGCCACTCGACGTAGCGCAGGGGGCTGAGGCCGCACTCCCTGGCCGTGGTGACAACCGAATAGATGCCGCACGAGGCCTCGGCGCCCCTCGGCGTGTTGCTGAAGAGCCAGTTCTTCCGTCCCAGGACGAAGGGCTTGACCGCTCGTTCCGCACGGTTGTTCGTGAGCTCGGCGGCCCCGCACGAGAGCGCGTTGCGCACGTAGGGCATATACTCAAGCGAGTACTCGATCGCCTCGCGCAGCTTGAGGCCCGGTGTCGAGTGGGGCAGCATGGCGCGGCACCACGACTCGAACTCGCCCATCGCGCGCGCCACGTCGCCCGCGCGCAGGCGCTCCCGCTCCTCGGGCGACACGTCGCCGATCGCGTCCTCCGCGCGGAAGATCCGGTCCACCAGGCGCCGGCCGTCGAGGGCGAGCCTGAGGTCGCCGGACGAGGCGGCGGCGACGTCGTCCCCGCCCGCGGACTTCACCAGCAGCGCGTACCTGCGCCTGACGTGCGCCAGGCACGCGACGTTGGTGACGCCGACAAGCGAGAAGTACGGGGCGTAGCCGTCGGTCACGAGCGTGCCGGACCACCCGGAGAGGTGGCCGGCGACGACGTCGCGTCCCCTGGTGGGGGCGTAGACGTAGTCGTACGCCGGCATGTCGGAGGCGCACGAGCAGAACACCCAGCAGTAGGACTTCGAGCTCGCCTCGCGCCCGGGCTCCCTGAGGACCTGGACCGGCGTCTCGTCCGCGTGTGCCACCGGCCTCGACAGTATGTAGGCGCGTATCCGGTCCCTCACGCGGGCCAGCCACCGCTCCCAGGCGATCATCACCCACCTGCACATGTCGGCGCGCGACACCTCGCAGCCCAGCCGGGCCATGGCCGACTCCAGGCGGTAGAGGGGCAGAGACATCGCGTACTTCTGCTCGATCACCCATGCGACCAGGGACGGCGTCGCCAGCGACTTGGGGAACGCCTCGGGGGGCCTGGGCGCCCGCACGATCACGGAGCCGACCTCCTCGCCCGCGGCGTTGGCGCCGCAGCACCCCGGGCACGCGTACTTGTGGGTGCGGTGGACCTCCACCACGAGGTGGGCAGGAACCATGCGCAGCTTCTCGGTGACCTCGACGCCCGCCTCGACCATCCCGGTCCCGCACCGCGGGCAGCACCGGTCCCCCTCGGGCAGGTCGTGCTCCACGACGACGGTCTCCAGCCTGGAGAGGTCGACCCTGCGCGGCCCGCCGCGCCTGTAAAAGTCAAGCAGTTTTTTCCCTGGTAGGGTAAGCTCTTTTTCTCTTCCCTCGGTAAGCACTTTTTCAAGCTACTCGGTAACGAGTTTTTTCTTGG
>ONMP01000234.1 GCA_900318935.1 uncultured Actinomycetes bacterium | reverse complement strand
AGGAATGACGCGGGATTCGTCATTTGCCATCGTTTCAACGTGACAAAGCCCAATGCGATCTCCGACGGCATTCATAAGGTAATCACCAAGTTCAATAGCGCGAACGCACCAAGGCGATATTGTGAGTTCAGGGATCTTGGTGAGATGATGGAGTGCTATTATAGTCAGCCGTATACGTTGCGTCATAAGATGGATCATGAGTTTCATCTCAGTGGGCGAAAGGAACGTGGCGGTTATATTGCGAGTAAGCAGACGTGCGTTCATGAAGGAAACTCAGTCGAGATTCATAAGTTTTTAGCTGATGTCTCGGTCATTGCATTGTTCGAGCTTTTTGAGAACGCCAATGCATCGGGATACAACCTTTTCGAAGAGAATGTGCGTGAGTATCTGGGGACTCGGACGTCGGTGAACAAGGAGATTCGAAAGACTTTGGAGTCAGAGACCGAACGTAAAATGTTCAGTGCTTACAACAACGGAATCACTATAACGTGTAAGAGCATGGAGTTGTCCAAGAAGGGTTTGGGCTTGATTGTTCATTGTCCTCAGGTGGTGAACGGCTGTCAGACCTTGAGTACGATATATGACGTGTTGCGTCGTGCCAAGGATGACGGTGAGCGTACTCGCATGTTCGAGGACGTAACCGTTTCGGTTACGTTCTTCATGATTAGCAGCGATTCGGCAGATGCTGTTCGAAATACCGTGGGTAACATAATCATAGCGCGCAATCAGCAGAACAGCATCAAGATGTCGTCATTGTCAGCCATCAATGACACGCCAGCCATGCGGTACAAGACGGCGCTTGCCAAGTATGGTATCGCACTTTGTGTCAAGCAGAGCGATAGCAACAGGATTCGTTCTGCCATGAATGGCGAATTGGCAGAGTATCGGGCGCGTTTCATTGATTCGGGTCTTGCGGAAAAGTGGGGCTTGCTTTGCAAGGATAATCCTCGCAAACTTCGTGTCAATGACAGGAGCCTCGTGTTTTCCTATGAGAAGCTCTTGCAGATAGTCTGCATGACTGATTTTGAGAAGTATTCACCCTATTCCAAGGCTGGACTGTTGTCTATCGATAGCGATCGCAGTCGTAGGATTACTGAGATTATCGTCAATCAGCTCACACCTCGGCATGTCGCGAACTTGATTGCGGCGTATATGAAGATTGAGGCGACCAAGAAGACACGCAAGGGCGCGCACCATCATGCCAATTGGTTCCCTGATCCGTATAGGACTCTCACGGGATTGACCATGTTCGAGTGTGGTGGTGACTTGTCGAAGATTGGTGACATAGTCACGTGCGTTGAGGACGCTGATTTTCTCATGGATGTGTATGGTCGCGTCTGTGATAAGGAGTTTCAGACGTATTTACGGGCTGCGGGCCCTGGTGAAGACAGTTATACCAAGTACATGAAAGCGACGTCTTTTGACAGGGACACTTTTGCCGAGCATTATTCTGACGCGCGTGAGGTTGTGGAAGGTATTAGGCGAGGTCTTGCTGAGAAGGCTGTCGTCTCTGCTGAGGATTCCGTCACCTGTAGTCATTGCCATGCTCTGGTGGGAAAGGACGATCGTTTTTGTTCGTCCTGTGGACAGCCGATAGACAAGGTCTCGAACTCATGAGCGTGAGGTTCGACATGCGCATGGACGAGGAGTTGCGTAGGCGTCTCGAGCGTTACTGCGAGGTAACCGGGCAGTCCATGTCGGAGGCCGTGAGTCGTATGCTGGGAAAATGTCTTGACGAGCATGAAGCCGCGCTTGGGCAGGGTCGCCTCGAGGCGTTTCCTCGTACGGTGGGCGAAGCGTAGCGATCGATGAGTGGTGATTTTGATGGCCAATGTGGTACTTGGTGGTTCTGATGGGCGAATCGAGTTCGTGGATGTGACTTCGCCAGATGGTTCTGATGTTGTTTCCTTGTCCTACGATATCTGGCAGGATGTGAAGCATGCTTTCGATATCGACGAGGACACTGTTGATGCATATGATTATGTGGCGAAGTATGATTCGCTGTGCATGTTAGGCTCACGTGAGTTGGTCAGTCCATCAGTTGGCGTGTTCCGTAATGTCAAATAGAACCTACCGGAGGGTCAACTAGGACATGAGAACTCACATCGTAAAGCGCATCGTATCGCTTCACGTAGTCATAGGCGTCAACGGTATTCTCATCGATACCAAACTCGTGTTTGATGTCGTTCCACAACTCACGTGACAGGCCAGAGATGTTCCTACCGTCAGGTGACATAATGCGAACAAAAGAACTACCGTCAGCTAAATCAACCAGCTTAACGTTTGTTATCATAATTCCATTCTCCCAAACTGTTTATCAAAATGTCGATAATGCGCATACAACATCACATTAACATTTCGGCAGTACTCAAGTCTTCTCGCTGAGAAACGGCATGTGACGATGACTTGTGGAGACGATGTGTTTGCGAGTCGGCGGTCTCGTCACGACTGGTCCAATCGAGAGGCACGTGCTCTCAGCTGGTCTATCGTTGTGTCTGCGTCTCGTCGTCTGTTGCGTCTTCGTCTCGTGCATATGTAGGCTCTGTTATCGTGCGTACGGTCGTGGTACTCTCCTGTGGTATCATCATGAGTCATGTGTGGTTTCATGCTCTCGTTCTTGTGGGGGAATATCGTGCGATTCGATCGTATGCTCGCGAGGGCCTTGTCATGTCTGCTCTCGCTTCTGCTCATATCGGGCCTCGGGCCCACGGGGGTTCTGGCCCTGGCTGAAGAGTCGGTCGTCACGTCGGTCGTGGCGTCGCGGCCAGTCTCGGAACCTGATGATTCCGGGGACGATGATGTCTCCGGTGACGGGCGTGACGACGCGATTTGTGTCGATGGCGCTGGGAACGGACGTGACGACGATGACGTCATAGATGACGTGGTGCTTCCCGATGACGTCGATGATACCGACGCTGAGGGTGCCGATGATACCGATGACGTCGTAAATGACGCGACGTCTTCCGATGACACCGACGCTAAGGACGCCGATGACGCCGTCGTGCCGCCCACCTCGGTCGAGGTTGGTGCCCGTGGCGATGGGTTCTCCGTCACCGTCTCGTTCGATGCCGACGCCGGGCTCGGCAAGGACACGGACGTGCGCGTCACCGAGTTGCCGGACGATTCCGCGGGGTTCGCCGACGCCATGTCGGACGTCATCGGGTTGCTCGACGCCGAGTCAACCTACAAGGTGCGCGTCCTCGACATCGAGCTCGAGGATGGCGGCGACGTCGTCGAGCCGTCCGGCCCCGTCCTCGTGAGCGTGACGCTGAACGACATGGGCGTCTCGGGGACGCACGTCGCCCACCTCGTCGACGATGGCCCCGAGGTTCTGCCCACCGTCGCCTCGGACGGGTCGTTCGAGTTCGTGACGGGCTCCTTCTCGCGTTACGTGTTCTACGAGGTCGTCGGTGACAAGGGGACGCTCGTCGAGGACCTCGACGGGTTCGCGTGCCCGCTGCTCGTCGAGCGCAAGGCGAGCGCGGCCCAGTACGGTCTCATCGAGGCGGAGCCGAAGACGTTCTCCGGCATACACGGCCTTCGTGCCACGGAGGTCGACAATGCGGGCACCTATTACTCCGACGGGAGGCTGCGCTACGTCTCCGACGGCAGCGAGACCGTGTGGCACTTCGAGGCGGTTGACGCCGATGCCCGTCCCGGCACGTATTACGTGTGGGCCGAGGTTGACGGCGAGCGCCAGTATATGACGATAGAGCCGAGGCGTGGCGGGAACATCACGCTGTCGGCGACGGCTGGTGCCGCGCAGGAGATTGACGTCGTTCGCGACGACGGCGGGCTCGTACGCCTCGACCACGGCGGGTTCGCGCCGAACCTCAAGCGGGACAGCTTTTCCGAGGGCTTCCAGGCGGGCGACTACCATGGGGCGAGCGAGCGCGTCATCCTCGGCGAGCCCATCACGCAGCAGGCGTTCGCGTACGCCGCCGACGTCTCCGATCTGTACGCCGAGCTGCGCGTGCTTGGCGAGGACGGCTCCGCGGGCGACCCCGAGCACGTGGTCATCTACAGCGAGTACGACAAGCCCGACGGCAGCCGCGGGTACGTGGCCCTCGGGCACGACGGCACGCTCACGGAGGTGACGATTCATGGCGACCGCGTGTGGTGGGAGCAG
>ONMP01000128.1 GCA_900318935.1 uncultured Actinomycetes bacterium | reverse complement strand
ACATCCCATGTATCATCTTCAAGAAGATCACCAACAAGTGGTGACTTGCGTAACGAGGCAAATACGGCATCAAACTCTGCCAAACTTGGTATATGATCAAACGAGGCACAGGGAATCGGCAGCATCGTGTAGGACGGCGTGACCGAGAACCCGCCCGTCTCCTCCTGCATCGAGGCTGGCCGGCTCGCCGCAAAGAGCAAGGTTCAGTTCGTCATCGGCGTCGGCGGTGGCTCGTCACTCGATGCCGCCAAGGCGGTGGCCGTCTTTGCTGCGAATCCAGCGCTTGACGAGGGTGGCTTCTACGCCCTCAACTGGAAGAACGACCCTCTTCCAATCGCCCTCGTAGGCACTACGGCCGGCACCGGCAGCGAGGTCACCAAGGTCTCGGTGCTCACCGACGCAGCCGCACGCAAGCACAGCATCCACGACGACCGCCTCTATGCCACGATTGCCTTTGGCGACAGTCGTCATACGCACAGTTGCCCCACATCCGTCACGCTGTCCTGCGGTGTCGACGTGCTCGCACACGCGACGGAGAGCTATTTCAGCCACAAGGCCGACGAGATTTCGCGCGCCTTCTCGGTGCGTGCCATCCGCTTGGCAGCCACGCCCCTTGCGACGGCAGCCGCAGGCAAGCGGTTGGACGCCGCCCTTCGCCGCGACCTGTACGAGTCATCCATACTGGGGGGACTCGCCATCAACACTACCGGCACCTGCTTCCCGCACAATGTCGGCTACTACCTTACCGAGAACTACGGCGTGCCACACGGCTTCGCCAGCGCCGCTTTCCTGCCACAGATGCTCGAATGCGTGCGAGGATACGATGCTGAATACGCCGCGGCCTTCTACGACGAAATCGGTTGCGACGAGGAGGCGTATGTCAAACTCGTCAAGAGCTGCCTTCCCAGCTTCGACATCCACTTAAGCGTCGAGCAGGTCGAGGAAGCCCTTCCTCGCTGGCACCGCAACGGCTCGGTCAACAACACACGGGCAACCGTCTCGCTGGACTACATCCGCGAGATGCTCATAGGCATGTTTGCATAACGCGAAAGGAGAAACCATGATCAGAAAGAAAGCCGACCAGACCATCGAGTATCGCTGCATCCGCAACGGTAACGGCGAGACCGAGATGCACCTCATCGCCGAGAGCGTCGATGACCTCTATGGCAAGGGTAGGCTGTTCAACCACATGATCCTCGCCCCCGGCAACAGCATCGGCGAGCACATGCATGAGGGCGACAACGAGATCTTCTATTTCATCTCGGGCACCGGCGAGTACAACGACAACGGCACCCTCGTGCAGGTCGAGGCAGGCGACACCACCGTCTGCAACGACGGCGAGAAGCACGGGCTCAAGAACACCGGCGACGTGCCGCTGGAGTTCATCGCCCTCATTCTCTACTAATATGCACGATCTCATTATCATAGGTGCCGGACCCGCGGGCCTTTCGGCAGCGATTTACGCACAACGCGCCCTGCTCGACACGCTCGTGCTCGAGCAGGAAGCCGTAGGCGGACAGGTCATTCTGACCAGCGAAGTGGACAACTACCCTGGCGTGCCCAATGCTGACGGCTTCTCGCTCGTCGAGGCCATGCGCACGCAGGCGGAAGACCTTGGCGCGACCATCGAGATGAACGTCGTCGAGCGGCTTGAGGTCGCAGAAGACGGTAGCTTTGCTGTCACGGTACCCGGCAAGGTCTTGCAAGCAAAGACCGTCATTCTTGCGGGCGGTGCGACGCCTCGCAAGGGAGGCTTCACAGGCGAGACGGAATTCGCGGGACGAGGCGTGAGCTACTGCGCAACCTGCGACGGCATGTTCTATCGGGGCAAGCGCGTCTTCGTTATCGGAGGCGGTAACTCTGCAGCCGAAGAGGCGCTCTTTCTCACCCGCTTTGCCGCCCAGGTAACCATGGTCGTGCGCAAGGACCACCTACGCGCCCAGGCAGCCGTGGGAGCGGAACTCGAAGCCAATCCCAAGGTCGACATTCGCTTCCTCACGAGCATCACCAAGGTCGCAGGCGAGCTCGGCATCACCGAGGTCACCTTCCGTGACAATGTGACGGGCGAGGAGCATACCGAGACCTTCGAGCCCAACGTGGGCGTCTTCGTCTTTGTGGGGCGCGTGCCGGCATCCGAGCTTGTCAAGGGACTGGTTGAGTTCGACGAGGCGGGCTACGCCATCGCAGCTGAGGACATGAGCACCTCGACTCCGGGTCTCTTTGTCGCCGGCGATGTTCGGCAGAAGCCACTGCGCCAAATCGTGACGGCTGCTTCCGACGGAGCTATCGCCGCAACGAGCGTGTCGGCTTACCTAGGTCACCCCGTATCGAGCTAACCAACCGGCGGGTTTTTCGTACAGTCGGCAGCAAACTACACACGGTTTCTCTTTGTAATGTGAATAAGGGCATAAACTGAATGAGTTTATGCCCTTATTTCAGTTTGAAGAGAAACCGTGTGTAGTTTTTGACCTAGGACAAAACCAGACGCCCCACCTCTATGCCGCTAGTCCAGTCGACGGCAGCACGACCGTCTCGCCCGAGGCAACCGTGACGGTATGAACGCCGCCCTGCGCATCGTCCTCGGCCTCGGTCTCAGCCTCAGCCCAGCCCTCTTTCCCAAGAGACCATTTCCCAATGGTGCTTTCACCCTCGTAGCAAATCATTTCAAAGACGTAGTTGCCAGTCGGGACGGTAGCCATGAAGACGTTCGAGTCTCCTCCCGCCCATGTGATAGCAGCAGACGTATCCTCGCCACCTTCGGCAGGCCGAATGACGAGCCTCATATCACTTTTGTCAACGGGGGTCTTCTCGGGTAGACTGAGCATCACGCAGCCACAGTCTTCAGGCATCTTGTCAGGCTTCTCGGTCTCGGCGATTCGGGTATCTTCTATTGCCTTTTTCACCGCGTCGACGTACTCCGCATAGCCCGCCTGCTCCATGCACCAAGGCAGGAGTTCGGCCATCTGTGGATAGTCAGTGGAAGGGGTCATGGCAAGCGCCACGTTCATCCAGAAATAGAACTGATCCGTCAGCGGCATGCCAGCTTGATCGAGCTTGTACGAGATGAGATTGAGCAGCGAGGAGTTGACATGGACGCCACCGCAATCGTTTGCCGTCGTTGCCTCCCCTACCGCAGGCCCGAAGTAAACATCCCATGTGCGTTCCGGCTGGTAGAAGGCATGCGGATCTTTCATCGAGCGATAGGGGCCTTCTCCCTCCCCCTCGTTTTCACCGATGAGCCATTCGCCATCCGCGTCATAGGCGATCATCATCTCCGTCAGATTGCCTATGATGTCGCTCATGCCCTCGTTGATCGCTCCCGCATCGTTGAGGTACAGATTGGCGGTCATGGTGGTGCTGGTCACGCAGTGGGTGAACTCATGCGCCATGATATCGAAACACTCCCCATCGGGATCAATCCTGTTGAAGGAAAACGTCTGGAAACCCGAGTCACGACCGCCGTAAGCCGCATTCTGTATGACCTCGCCGTCCTCGTTCACCATGTCCATCCCGATCAGCGAAGGCGTACCATCGCCATCAGGTCCAGTCCAGCCTATACTGTCAAACAGATCCCATACCTTGATGAACGTGTCGTAGATGATCAGCTCGTCGTTGTCAAAGCCATCCTCTCCCTCAATGCGAGGCGAAATCTGTTCGTCGTACCAATAGCTGGCATAATCGGCGCAGAGGATCTTGCGATCGGCATCAGCCATTATCACCTCTTCGGTTTCGGGGTTGATGAGAATGGGCACTTCGATGTCCATCTTTGTGCCATCGCGCTTGGTCACCGTGCCGGACCAAGTGGCTTTCTCCAGCTCGCCGAACGGAAAGGCCGCCTCGTCGCCAGCCAACGCGTCGGCATTGCTCGGCTCGCTCACGGGAATAGAGTAGAGGTACTCGCCGTCAGCATCCACATAGTGTGCCAGATACGCTGCATCCACATCATCAAAATAGTTATTCGTATACACCACCCAAGCATAGCGGAGCTTTTGCGAGTCGCCCTCCAAACCGATGGCCGTCTGTTCCGTGGCACCCTTCACCAACTTTGCGCGCACGTTATCATGATAAGCACTCTCATCCAGAACTACCTTTTCGGCCTCGTCTGCCGTTATCTCCCACGAATCAAGATCCTCGAGTTGCACGTCGGGTAGCAGTGCACTCACCAAGCCACATACCTTGTGGTCCTTATCGACCACTAGCTTCACCGATCCTCCGTGCACCAACACGTCACCCGCACGCTGGCGAAACGTGTAGTACGTGGTACCCGTCTCGGTGGGTCGAATCTCCCGCAGCTCGAGTATGGTCGTCTCATCGCCGCCGACACGCTCGATGACGCTCTGCACAGCGGCAAGGGCGGCATCCTCGTCCTCAACTGGCTTGTCATAGAACTTCTCGCCGACAAAACCGGTCACAAGCGCGCTGGCCGAAAGCGCCCTCTCATATTCCGCCTGCATTTCCTCTGACTCCAGCGTTGAGTCCGACGCATCCTCATCGTCAACGTCCGTCGGCTCAGGTGGAGTGTCTTCCGAGGTTAGCGGAGTGTCCTCCGACGCTGGCTGAGTGGTCTCTGGGCTTGGCGATGTCTGTTGCGAGCCACATCCCGCCACGATGAACAAGGCCACAACCAGCAGCGCCACAATCGCCGCCCTCGTTCTCTGTCTACGCGCTTTCATATTCTCCCCTTCCGACGCAGCACCTTGCGCCAAACGATAGCAGATGCCGTTGCGGTTTGGGGATTACTAAAAGATGAGCAGAAAGATGCGCGCCAGCACGTAACCGATGAGGCCACAACCCGGGAACGTGAGCACCCACGTAAGGACCATCTCGCGAGCGACGCCCCAGTTGACACTACGGACGCTCCTTGAGCAGCCGGCACCAACGATGGCGGCTGTCTTTGTGTTTGTGGTCGAGACCGGCAGGCCCAAAAGGGTCGCGAGCAGCAGACTGATGCCCGCCGAGATCGAGGCGGCCGCGCCTTGATACTTCTCCATGCTCACGACCCCCGTACCCACGGTCTTGACAATCTTTGCCCCGCCGCTGGCAACGCCAAGTGAAAGCGTGGTAGCGCAGATTGCCATGAGCCAGATGGGATATCCATGCTGCGCGAGCGCGTCCTCCCCCGTCGAGAGCACGATGGCCAGCATCGCAGTAGAGAGAAACTTCTGTCCATCCTGGGCTCCGTGCATGAATGCGCCGAATCCGGCACCGGCCACCTGAAACTGCGCGAACAGGATATTGGCCTCGCGGTTCGTAAGGTCTACGAACAACCAGCGCAAAAGCCACGACATGAAGTAGCCCAACGCCAGACCCAACGCTATCGAGAGCCCCAAGCCCCATATAACCTTGCTCCACTCCGACCAGTTGACGCCTCCCAAGCCCCCCTGCAGCGCGATGGCGGCTCCCGTAAGGCCGGCAATAAGTGCATGGCTCTCGCTGGTCGGGATGCCAAATGCCCAAGCCGCGCACCCCCACACCACGATGCCCACCATAGCAGCGCAGAGCGCGATGAGGGCCAAGTGGGGGTCACCACCAAAGTCAACCATGTGATCGATGGTTTCGGCCACGGCCGTCGAGACGCATACCGAGACTGCCAGGCCGGCGAACTCGCAGACCACGCTCATGGCGATTGCCTTGGGGAAGCCGATTGCGCGCGTGCCGACCGCCTCCGCGATGGAGTTGGCGGCGTCTGTCGCCCCATTGACGAAGATGGTCCCCAGCACCAGCGCCATTGACACCGCAAGCAGCGGATTGCTTACCAGCATCACGATGAATTCCTGAAACGTTGCCATGATGGGCCTCCACATGAGTCTCCTTATTTGGAATCGTACCCACAGGCAGGCGGCCATAACTGTACGCTGTGTTAATCGATGTGACACGGATGTGAACTCGAAAAACGGGATATGTCCCCTTGATGGGCTTCTCCCCGCAAGCTAACGCAGCTGCTCACCAGGTTTCACAGTTTCTTGGAATGTTTTTTCTCTTTTGTTGAGACACGGACAGGTCTCGCGCGTAGTACTCATGAACACCAGCAAAGCAACTCAGGGCAGACCTGTGTTTGGAGGACACGATGAGAAAGAAAAAACACCGCTCACCGTAGCAACCCGATGCTCGTTATGGCACTCGCAGGAGCGTTGATGTGCGGAGCAATCGCAACTCCTGCACTAGCCGCTCGAATGTCGCTGACACCTACCGCATCTAACCACTTGACCACGATCCCGCTGTGGGAAAGTGGTCATGACCACTTTCCCACAGCGGGATCGTGGTCATCGAGGGATTCTTGCAGCCGTTCGCTGATACCGAGTGCCGGAACGAGCTTCTACGGCGTAGTCTGACAGTAGGCCCAAAACCCAACCCAAGGAGGCATATCATGAGAATCGCCATGGCAAACGATCATGCCGGCACCCGTCTAAAGAACGAAATCAAGGCATGGCTCGAGTCGGAGGGTCACGAGGTGGTCGACTTCGGCACGTACGACGAAGAGGGCTGCGACCTCTCGGACTTCATCTACCCCGCATCGAAGGCAGTTGCCACCGGTGATTGCGAGCGCGGCATCTTCGTGGACGGCGTGGGCTACGGCTCGGCCATGATTGCAAACAAGTTCCGCGGCATCTTTGCCTGCGTGTGCCAAGACCCCGTGTGCGCCGAGCTTGCACGCCAGCACAACGACGCCAACGTGCTCTGCATCGGCGGGAAGATCATCGGTCCCGTGCTCGCGATGGCCATTGCCAAGACCTGGATGGCAACCGAGCCCCTTACGGCCGAGCGCTACGCCAGTCGTAGGCGCAAAGTAGCAGCCATCGACGAGGAGCGCACCGTCGCCCTGTAGCCCCGCGTCAAGGTATATCTGCCGTCCCTCTTCACTAGCCGAGAGGCCAAGCGCGTTGCCCAGCGTGGCTATGCTCACCTCTCGGCAATCGGCACCCTTCGCCGCCGAATCAGTTTCTCTCTGAAAGTGCGATGCATTTGGCGATACGGGCCCTGACGATCTCTATATCCGGGAACGGCTGGGGAATGAAATCCATCGCGCCCATCTTCAGGCATTCCAACTCCGCCTCTTGGTCGACCGTCAATACGATTATGGGAACGGATTTCAGGTCCTCATCGGCCTGCATCTGGGCCATCGTCTCCCAGCCTGTCATATTTGGCATATGCAAGTCCAAAACGACCAATGAAATATCGCCCTTTTGGCTATGGAGGATGTCCAGCGCTTCGGCGCCGTCGCAAGCGTAGGAGATGTCATACTCGTCGCACAGAACATCTCCCAGCATTTCGCGCTTCATCTCAATGTCATCGACGATGAGGATGCGCCTCCGCTCTCGGACTTTAGGCATCTCCACGCACGTGATCGCACAATACCCGGGGTAAATAATCTGGCGTGCCGTGAAGCGATAGTGTACGCCGCTTAACGGACTGTCAAACTCACCTTCCACGACCTCTCCGTCAAGCGCCGCGCTCTTTACGTCTTGGTACCAGTCATCCCCAAGGAACGGGAACAGTTCCCGAACGGTGTGTCCAATCATCGCCTTCGCCGGAAGGCGGGCGAACTCCTCGTACTTGTGATTAACGTAAAAGAAGACCGCGTCGTAACGCCCACTACGCTCCGCGTACGTCACATGAAACACGGCGTACAGAACGGGAAGGTCGTCAAACAGGGAGAAGAGCTCCCGCGCGTGTTCGATACGGCTCTCGGCCGAGATGCTCTGGTCGTAGTCCGCAAGCAGACAAACCTCGGCATTCTTCGTCAGCTCGTCCGAGTCAAGGCACTCCGAATAAAGCGCATAGCCCACGGAAAGATAGAGCGTGATTGGCTTTCCATCAATCTCCCGAACGGAGTCGCCGACAGCCCTTACCTTCGCACGGAGTCTGCCTGCCTCTTCCACGCTATCGACCTGCTGAAGAATCGTGAACTTTCGACCCGCATAGCGGCCAACGACACCCCTTTGGCCAAACCCCTCTCTGAGAGCCCGACCGAAGGCGACGAGAACCTTGTCACCAAAATCGAAGCCATACTGCTTGTTGATCATGTCGAAATCGTTGATTCCGATGTGAATTCGCACAAAGTCCCTGCCCCGCAGGTGATACTCATCCAAGAAACTCTCCGCCTCTTCGGAGATTCCACGGGAATTGAGCAGCCCCGTCAGCAGATCTCGGCGCGAGCTTTCCTC
>ONMP01000125.1:8123-16477 GCA_900318935.1 uncultured Actinomycetes bacterium | reverse complement strand
CCGGAATTAGATATAAGCGCAATGATGGGTAATGGCCCGGCCGCCCCGAAGGCACCGACTGCACCGCAGGCAGCACCGACCGCACCGGTTGCACCGCAGGCAGCGCCGGTTGCACCGCAGGCTGCACCGCAGGCAGCACCTGCAGCTCCGAAGCCGGCCGCACCGGGAGCACCGGAACCGAACTTCGTACGTCAGAATACGAAGGAGCGGATCATGATCGTGAAGGACCGCTTCACCATCGGAAAGTCCAAGTTGCATGCTGACTATTCGCTTGAGAACAATTCAGCCATCAGCCGCACGCATTGTGAGATAATCCGCAGGAATGCCAACCGCCTTCATGAGCTCGAGCACTCGCTGCGCCACCTCGTCCTTGGTCGCACACACCTTGTGGGTGACGAGCGGCTCGGCAATGAGGTCGCGTACCTTCATGCGCGGGTCGAGCGAGGCGTACGGATCCTGAAAGATCAGCTGGAGCTGGCGACGATACGCGGAGAAGTCCTTCTCCCTGAGGCCCGTTATCGCGTGGCCCCGAAAGCACACCTCGCCCGACGTGGGAGGAAGCGCGCCGATGAGCATGCGCCCGAGAGTGGACTTGCCGCATCCCGACTCACCCACGATGGCGAGGGTCTCGCCCGTGTTGACCGTAAGCGTGACGCCGCCTACCGCGTGCACGCATCGCCTGCGGTCAAGCGGGAATTCCTTCGTGAGGTCACGTGCCTCGAGGAGAGCTTCGCTCACGGGGCATCAGCTCCTTCCGTCAAGTGGCAGCGGACTTCGTGCTCCGGGCTTACGGCCACGAGTTCGGGTTGCGCGGAGGCACACCTTGCCACGCATTTGTCGCAACGTGGCGCGAAACTGCATCCCGCGGGGAGGTGGGCGAGGTTCGGTACGATGCCAGGAATCGTTTGGAGGACCTTCGATTGGCTCTTTAGCGACGAGACGGCGCCGAGCAGGCCGCGCGTATACGGATGCAGGGGATTGTCAAACAGCTCGTACACACTGGCGCTCTCCACGACACGGCCCGCATACATGACGTATACGTAGTCGGCCAGCTGTGCTATCACGCCCAGGTTGTGACTGATGATGAGCACCGACGTGCCTTCGTCGGCAAGCTTCCTGAGCAGGGCTATTATTTGCGTCTCGACCGTGGCGTCCAAGGCGGTGGTCGGCTCGTCGGCGATCAGCAGGCGCGGCCGCATGACCATGGCCATGGCTATCATCACGCGCTGTCGTAGCCCGCCCGAGAGCTCATGGGGGTAGGCGTTGTAGCGCGCCTCGACCTCGGGGATGCCGACGGCGGAGAGAATCTCCAGGGTGCGCCGACGCGCCTCCTCCTTGGGTACGTCTTCGTGGATGGCAACGACCTCTTGAACCTGTCGGCCCACGCGCATGGTTGGGTTGAGGCTGGTCATGGGCTCCTGAAAGACCATTGACATGTCTCTGCCGCGAATCTTGCAAAGCTCCTTCTCGTCGAGCGACGTGAGCTCTTGCCCCTCGAGCAGGATGCTTCCGCTCACGATTTTGCCGGGCTTCTTCACGAGCCCCATGACGGAGCGCGCGACCATGGACTTCCCGCATCCCGACTCGCCTACGACGCCTACCACTTGGCCCTTGCCGACTCGCATGCTCACGTCCTGCACGGCCTTTACCTCACCGCGTTCGGTGAAGAAGCTCGTATGGAGGTGCGACACCTCAAGTGTGCTTTGTGCCATGGTGCCTCCTTACTGGCTCTGCAGGTGCGGGTCGAGAACGTCGCGCAGCCCGTCACCCAAATAGTTGAAGGCGAGCACGATGGCCATGATGGCCAGGCATGGCGCAAAGCACAGCCACGGAGCGTGGTAGAGGAACTCCCGTCCCGCGCTCACCATGAGTCCCCACGAGGCGCTGGGCGGCTGGACTCCCATGCCGAGGAAGCTCAGGCTGCTCTCCGTGAGAATGGACGAGGGAATCTCCAGCGTAAAGAGGACGATGACCGTGGGCAGGCAGTTGGGGAGGATGTGGCGCAGGATGACGCGCGCCTGCCTCACTCCTATGATGCGGGCCGCCTCAACGTACTCGCTTTCCTTGAGCTTGAGCGTCTCCGCACGTACGACGCGTGCGACGGCGGCCCAGCCCACGAGGACCATGGTCAGGAACACGTTTGCGGTGCCGCCGCCGAGCGTATACATGACGACCATGGCGAGGAGCATGGTGGGAAACGACATGACGATGTCGGCCACGCGCATGATGACGGTGTCCACCTTGCCGCCGTGGTAGCCGGCAATCATGCCGATGAGCGTGCCCACCACAACGGAGAGCAGCGTGGGCACTATGCCGATGAGCAGCGATACGCGCGAGCCATAGAGCATGCGCGTGAGTATGTCGCGACCAGCTTCGTCCGTGCCAAAGAGGTGCTCTAGCGACGGTGCCGCCAGTCGCTCCGATAGGTTGACGGAGTCGTACGCGTATGGCGTGAGCACCGGGGCAAGGATGGCACCCAGCACAAAGAGGACGATGACCATGGCCGACACGATCGATATCTTGTGGTCCCTAGCGAGACGGCGCAGCACGCTCGCGGGCTCCTCAAAGGTGGTGGCAGGCGAGTTGAGCCCCAGCTCGCCCTCTGTCACGGACGTCACATTGATGTTTGCGGAGGGGTCCACTGCCTCATGCCCCCTTCCGTACGCGCGGGTCACAGACGTTGTACAGGAGGTCGGCGGCGAGGTTTCCCATAACGATCACGAACGTACACAGTAGCGTCGTTCCCTGCAGCAGCGGTATGTCACGACCCGCGATCGCCTGCACGGAAAGTCTGCCGATGCCGTTGATGGAAAAGACCGTCTCCGTGATGACGGCGCCAGAAAGCAGGCCCGAGAACTGCATGGCCATGAGCGTTATGACGGGCAGCATGGCGTTTCTGAGCGCGTGAAGCACGAGGACCTGCGTGTTTGTGCGGCCCTTGGCGCGGGCCGTGTCGATGTAGTCCTGCTGCAACACCTCGATGACCGAGGAGCGTACGAGCCGTGCGATGCTGCCGGCCGAACCCCATCCCAGGGCGATTGCCGGAAGGATGTATCCGGTCCAGTCAGATACCCCAGCGACGGGAAGCCAATGCAGGTATCGCGCAAAGACGTACTGCAGCAACATGGCGACCATGAACACGGGCAGCGATACGCCGAGCAGCGAGAAGCCCATAAAGAGGCGGTCTATGATACTGCTCTTGTGCACCGCGGCGACGAGCCCGCACGCGATGCCCACGACCCATGCGACAAGCGCGGCACCGAGGGCGAGCCAGAGCGTGTTGACGAACGCTGGGCCGATGAGCTCTGCCACGGGCTTGCCAAGCGTATAGCTCTCGCCAAAGTCGCCGTGCGCCGCGCCGAGGATGTAGTTGGCGAACTGGACGGGCAGCGGCTGGTCCAGGCCGAGTGCGGACGAGATTCGCTCCACCGTCTCGTTGTCCGCATGCTCGCCGAGAAGGGTCGCCACGGGATTGCCCGGCACCATGCGAAGCAGGACAAAGACCAGCGCCGCAACGCCCACAATCGCAATGAGCGCATACAAAAGGCGACGCAGGAGGTTCTGCACCATACTCCCTCTCATGCCCGCTCCTCCTTCTTTAGCACGACGTCCTTCACGTAGAAGTCGCCATATCCCGCCCAGAATGGCGTAAAGCTCTCCACGCGTTCTCCTATGCAAAACAAGCGCATCCCCTCGAAAAGGGGAATCCATGCGCGATCCTCTACCACGATCTTGTGCTCGAGTTCTTGGTATTCCTTCTTGCGCTCCTCGTCGTCGACGATTGACTTGGCTGCGGAGACGCGAGCCATGACGTCGGCGTCGGGATAGCAGATGCTTCGGCTCTTTGTCCTTTCGGGATCGCCAAAAAACACGGCCATGATGTTTGCGGGGTCGTTGTAGTCCAGCATCCAGACGGTTATGAAGGACTCGATCTCGCCCGCCCGACGCTTCTCCATCCAAGCGGCCTTGTCGTAGACCTTTATATATGCGTCGATGCCGACCTTGGAAAGCTGGTTGCTTATCGTCTCATACAGAAGGCGATGGCCGTCGCTTGGGAGCGCCATCTCGAACGACACGTCACCGTCGTGGTAGCCTGCCTCGGCTAGGAGCGCCCGTGCTTCTTGTGGATCGAACGGGGCGCCCTCGAGGTTTTCGTTGTGACCCCAGGCGCCCGTGGGGATTATTCCGTTTTGCTTGATGGCGTCATCGCTCATGAGGTTGTGCACGATGTCGTCGACGTCGATTGCCTTGCAGATGGCCTTGCGCACGCGAACGTCCTTGAGGAACTCGTTCGTCTCGTTGAGGGCAAGGTACGTCATGCCGATTTGCTGGTTATAGACGATTTGGTCGGTGTGCTCGGTCTTGTACGAGCGCTGCACGATGAGGGGGTCGATGTCCGACAGGTCTATGATGTCGATCTCTCCGTTTTGGAACATGAGGTCGCGCGTGCTCGCGTCGGGGATGACGCGATGCACCGACTCCTTGACGGTGGGCTTCTCTCCCCAGTAGCGCTCGTTGTACCTGAGGGTGAAGTGGTCGTTCGGAACCCATTCCGCGGCGTAGTAGGGGCCAGATCCTATGGTCTCGGCGGGATCCTTCCCGAAGTTCTTGGCCTCGCGCGTGACGCGTTCGTTGACTATGGACATGGCAGCCGACGAAAGTTCGGCAATAAACCCGCCGTTGGGGGCCTCGAGAACGATCGAGAAGTGCGTCTCGTCCTTGATTTTGAACCCTTCGAGCGTGTCTGCTTCCTTGTTCATGAGCGCTTGGCCGCCGAGGATCTCGAGCGGAATGTCCGTGTTTATCGCCGCCTCGGTAAGCAGCCTGCTGAAGCTGTAGCACACGTCTGCCGAGGTCAGGGGGTCGCCGTTGGAAAACAGCACGCCCTCGCGGAGGGTGAAGTCGTACGTGAGGCCGTCATCGCTCACGCTATAGTCCGTGCACAGGCTGTTGACCACCGTGGCCGTGTCATCTACCATGCGCGTCTCAAAGAGTCGGTCGAATATGTTGAGCTGTGCCCAATACACCGAGTCGTTGTGGGCCATGTCCATGGAAGACATGTCGCTTCCGGTCGCCGTGGTCAGCCTGCCACGCTTGGCGCGGTCCGTCTGCGAGGAGCATCCCTGCGCAAGGAGGGCGTAGAGCGGCGCCACAAGCGCGGACTTGACGAACGTTCTCCTGTCCATGCAGTCTCCCATCGGTCTCCTTGCCGGATACAGGGATTATATGCGACGCCGTATGGGATGGCTATGCGAAAGGAGGTGGCAACGGGGATGCTGTCAGCGCCTGGCACGGGCAGACAGACTTAGGGACGGGGATTGAAGCGCTCCACGCGAGCCATCGAGCGTTGTGATAGCATCGAGACGGCAGAGGAGGCATTTTCGGACGAAGCCGATACGCAGAGGAGAAACCCATGGAAGGCATGCTGGGCGTCGAAGAAATCCCCGAAGAGATTCTCGACCTGATGGCGGGGGGGAGCAGTTCCGGGTGACGAGAAAGCAGAGATGAACCACTACGTCGAGGTCTTCAAGGGACGTGGCTTCAACCTCAAGACCACGCAGAGACTCTGGGTCGATCACATGGTCAAGAGCAGAATCTCTTCATACTCCGATCAAGAGGCGAGGGACTACATCGTCAGCATCTGGGACTCGTGTGGCAAGACTGACGAATGATTTGACGTATGCGCCCACAAGGGGTCATCCCTATGGGCGCATGTGATGAGTGATCCCTCGGCAGCTTACGCGGGGGTGCAGAACGAGGTGACGGGGACGCGTGACTTGGGGGCGATTGCATGGCGAACATGCACGACTACCTGCGATGGCGCGGTGACCTCACGTTCGGCGAGCGACCGTTTAACGACGTGGACAATCTCGTCCTTTCGGCATTCGTCTACCTCGACCTTTCCGGTATCGTTCCCACGGAGGACCAAGGCGGGTCCATAGGGCTTCGCGAGGCATGTCACAAGCTGCTTGCAAAGGCTGGCGGTGACGTTGCGCCGTACGTACGCTCATTCGCAAAGGTGGATACATCATTTACGGAGCTCGTCGGCGAGTCGCAGCGCTTCGGGGATGCGCGACTAAGTGCCTATGCGGACGTGGTGGACAAGAAACGCGCGCTCCAGTTTGCCGCTTTGCGGATTGGCCTTCCACAAGCAGGCACGTACGTCGCGTTTCGCGGGACAGATACGACGTTGGCCGGCTGGCGCGAGAACTTTATGATCAGTTTTCGGGTCACAGCCGCCCAGCAAGAGGCCTTAGAGTATCTGAGGCGAACCATCGAATGCATGGGCGAGTCTGAAGAGTGCATTCGCGTTGGCGGGCACTCAAAGGGCGGCAACCTTGCCGAGTACGCAGCGGCACGTTGCCCAGAGTTTCTTCGCGAGCGTATCACGCAGGTTTACTCCAATGACGGACCTGGCACGGCGCTGGAGGTTCTCAAGCAGAGCCCGCGCGTGACCTTGGGAAGTCGTTTGCGGCTGATAGTGCCCTCGTTCAGCGTGATTGGCATGCTCTTTGCCCGCAAGAACGAGCGACGGACTATTGTGGCAAGTCCCGCGTCGGGCATCGAGCAGCATGACATCACGACTTGGCAGGTTCTGCGTGACGGTGTCTTGGAGGTGCGTGAACTGCAGCCCGACTGCATCGCGCTCAACGAGGCCATTGCCTCGTGGGCAAGCGGAATTCCTTTGGCAGAACGCGAGCGCATTACGAACGAAATATTCGACGCGCTGCAGGCGGGAGGTGCCACGACCTTCGAGCAGATCACTTCCGCGCCGGATAAGCTTCAACGGGTGCTGCGTGCGTTGAGCGAGACGGACGAACGCACGCGAAGCATATTCCTAGAGTTCGTGCAGCGAGCCGCAAGCTCGGAGGTCAATGCTGCGCTCAACGCAGCAGCCAAGTCGGTGGAGGACGCAGGTCGCAGGCTGCGGGGCAACAAGGCCAAAAGCTCAGGCGATATCCAGGTAAGAAGAGACAAGATCTCGGGGTAAACTTGCGTCCTCGCGGACTCGACTCCAGCGCGGTTGACCTAACAAAAAGTTCGGCCCCGGAAAAAGCACCGCCGCAAAACCTGTGGGTCGGCAGCCGCACATGGCCCAGCATTGGACGGTTGTATTCCATGACGTGGCATACGGTCGGGCCGCAGAGGAGCCCATGCGTCTGGCTCTGTGGGGCGTTCCATGGGATTGACGTTGGCGTGGCAGGCGTTCCGTGGGATTGACGTCGGCGTGGTTTTTTTACCTCCTGATTGACGTTCTCGCTGCTGCTCTTTGGCCTGAGCGCGATGCTCATCGTTCTGGGGAGAAAAACGCTGTCTCACTCGCCTGCGCTTCACGGCCGCAGTCATCACCACGCTGCATGGGGGATTTACACGCTGCGATCCTTGGTCGCTCCGCAGCGAGAGCACTTAAGGAGGTCGTACCCTCGAGTCCACGCCCAGAACAACCACCGCTCCTCGTGGCCGACCACTACCCAATCATGTAATGGACCGCTGAGTTTGCCATAGCAATGCTCGGCCATATTGCGGTCTGATTCCCTGCGGTGTCTACGTAGCTCAAATTCACCGGCACGCTGATTATTCATGCCGCCCACCACCGAATCAAGCTCGTCAGGGGCAAGCTCCCGGTCCCCGTTCATGACCTCTTCCAGCTCCTCGGCCGTGAAGTCGTAGCCCATTTCTTTTGCGATCGGCAATAGCTCCTCGGGATCCAGCTTCGCCGTCCGCTCGCGGAGCTCGTTGTCTTCCATCGCTGCCTGAGCGAACGCAGTCGCTGATTCTTTGGACATGATCCTGCCCTCCTTGCGCAAGATGAGCCGTCAGTTTCACAAATAATAACACGGCAGATGTTGCAAAGCGCTCTACGAGTTGCTCCTGCACCGATATTGTCGGGAGGCGTGCCGACTCGACTGAAAAGCTCCCTAGGTTCGGGCAGTCCCCAAGCGCGTCCCTCTTCGTGAGCGTTCCTCTCACCTATTTGGGACAAAAATGAGTACGCCCGAGGAAAGGTAGGGCAAGCATCGATTATCCGATTGTGTTTGCAGACGCCTCATCGGTCTTTCCCACGATCTCCCGGTCTTGGACGCCGCGCGCCTCTGTGCTTCGGCCGTGATTGCGTTTCGTGCGGGCCTCTCGGTCGGATTTGCGTTTCGTGCGTACCTCCCTCGGCCGGATTTGCGTTTCGTGCGACGGGTTTCGGTCGGATTTGCGTTTCGTGAGCTCTGACAGCCCGCACGAAAGCAAATAATGGCCGAAGCCCCCGCACGAAGCGCAATCCCAGCCGAAGAGTGCCGCACGAAGCGCATTTCCGGCCGAAGTCCCCGCACGAAGCGCAATCCCAGCCGAAGAGTGCCGCA
>ONMP01000125.1:0-8108 GCA_900318935.1 uncultured Actinomycetes bacterium | reverse complement strand
GCACGAAGCGCAATCCCAGCCGAAGAGTGCCGCACGAAGCGCATTTCCGGCCGAAGTCCCCGCACGAAGCGCAATCCCAGCCGAAGAGTGCCGCACGAAACGCATTTCCAGCCGTGTCGCGGCAACGTCGATTTCGGGGAGCGCCCCTCATCCTCAAGGCTTAGGCGATTGACGGGATGCTCTTGCGGGGACCAGGGTCACGGGTTGGCCTGATGTGGCGCGAGGACAAGATTCCGGAATAAATGCAAGAGGTGCGCCTTTCTAGCAGACAGAACGCATCGACATGAACTCAAAGACGCACCGTGCTTATCGTCTGTGCCGATTCCACTGCTGATTGGGATCCTTTTGCTCCACGACGGCTATCTCGTCACGATAGAAGCTATCGACATGCGGCAACAAGAGCCGCGCGTAGCCCTGGCCGTCCGCCTCGATGAGCCGTCGCTTGATGAGGCGCGCGCGGTAGCCACTCACCTGAGACGCGCGCTTGCCCAGACGCCGCGCAACGTCACCAGTTCGCGCCCTCCCGTCCTCGCCCTCCACTTCGCACATGGCCCTGAGGTAGTCCGTGAGGCTCGGTGGAAGTTTGGAGAGTACGGGAACGAGGACGTTCTCGCGATATGCCAAGAGTGCCACCGGCTCAACGGAGCGCATAAGGTCTGAAGTGATGGGCGCATGTCCCCCCACGAGTCGCTCTTTCGCCCTCTCCACGGCGTAATACCCTATCAGCTGCATGAGATACGGATATCCCTGGCTAAACAGACCGGCTTCCCATATCGCGTCGCTGGAGACTTGGTACTCCGGCATTCTCGCAAACACGTCGTCAAACGCCTCGATGGTCTCGTCCACCTCCAGACAGCCGATTTGCAAGTCGTACGCACGCTGCATGAATGTGCATCCTGGGTACGACGCGACCTTCTCCTTCGAGAGTGGCAAGCCAGCTAGCACGAGCATGAGCGGAAGGCCCTTTCGAAGCGCGATCTGCGCCGATGCGCACAGGTTCTCGGCGTCCTCCTCGGGAACTTTCTGTATCTCGTCCACTGTCACGAGTATGCCCTTGTGTACCGAGAGACTCCTGCACCGGTCCACGATGAGGCGTGCTAGGCTTGCCTCCGAGTATTCGGTCGTCGTGGACGTGGAGATGCCACCCACGGACATGCCAAATGCGCTCGTGCTTGCGTCCTTCTCCACCGCCTTCTGGGTGCCTCCCGCAAGTGCCTCGATGATTGCGCGAGATGCGTGGGCCGAGTGGACGTCCACGGAGATCCAGCCATGTTCGGACGCGAGACTCGATATCTTCTCGAGGAGCGTCTTCTTGCCGCATCCCCTGTTTCCCGTGATGAAGAAGGCCTTGTGCGGGCTATTCGCGTTGGTTATGGCGTCCGTTGCAAACGCGAGCTCCCTCTTCCTGCCAAAGAACACCTGCGGGCGTCCGCCAAACGCTGGGGTAAATAAGTTATGCGCAGCCATAGAGCCTCCTGCGCCGAGAAGATAATGATTTAGCGGGAAGCGAGTTTATACCAGTTTAGCAAATTAGCATTGTTTAGCCGTGCAACGTGCGACCGTGCGTCGCCAAGCATCGCCTCCAAACCGCAGCTACAGCGAATTCTCGGAGATCCTTGGCGTGGCAGACGACGACGGTGCACCCCTCGTGGAGAAGATCCTTGACACCGCAGGCCAGCATTGCGTCGTCGCTTGGCAGGGAGCGCCTCGTGCTTACACGCTTTGTGGCGGGGTCTCCCATCGCGGCGTTCATCAAGTCGCAGCGGCGTGCCAGAAACATCGCGTTCGAGGTACCGGACGTAGAGCAGGGCGGTCCGTGGGGCTACCGTCATCAGTTCAACATCGCGGATACGGGTTTTGGGCTTCGTGGTCCGCGTGTGTGGAACGACCGGGCGGGCGAGGTTGGCAGGTATCTGAGTGTGAGCGATTACGATCTCGATCGCCTCTTTGGCGAGGAGGGCGTAGCGATTCTGCACCTTTCCGGACTGATTGCATCCATGAGCCCAGAGACCACGTCATGCTGCCTCGCTCTTGTTCGCGCGGCAAAGGAGCACGGCACTTTGGTGTCGTTTGACCTCAACTACCGCGATTCCTTCTGGAAGGGGCGAGAACAGGAACTGACGCAGGCGTTTACGCAGATTGCCTCCGAGACGGATGTCCTTGTCGGCGGGGTGGGACTGTTTCCTCTTTGCTTGGGTGTCGAGGCGCCGAGGAGCGATGCCGCTGCTGAGGGTAGCGTCTGCGTGGAGGGGTGGCACAGATGCCCTGGGCGGGTCCGCGAGCCGCATCGACGCCGCGCGCGAGATGCTGCTTCGGGCCAAGGAGAGGTTCCCCAACGTAGAGCTCCTGGGAACCACCCTGCGCGACATCGCAAGCGCAAACAAGCATCGATGGGGCGCGGCGGTTCTTGCGGATGGCGTTTGGGCGGCGGAGGAGCAGCGGCCCATAGAGGTGCTCGATCGCATCGGCGGCGGCGACGGCTTTGCGGGCGGCGTGCTCTATGGCGTGCTCAACGGCTGGGATGCGCAAGAGTGCCTGCGGTTTGGCTGGGCCGCCGGGGCGCTCGCGGTCTCCACGCTCAACGACTACGCGGAGCCAGCGGACGAGGGCCAGCTGTGGGATATCGTTGCGGGCGATGCGGACGTCCAGAGGTGGTGGCACCAAAAGAAGGTCACGGGCGTGTAGATGCTCTCCGTCATGTGCCGCAGCTCGAACCTATGCCGATGCACGCGGAAAATGAAGGTTCAATCCCAAAACCTGTGGGTCGGCAGCCGCATATGGGCCTGCGCTGGACGGTTCTATTCCACAACGTAACAAATGTTCGATCCGCAGAGGGGGCCGTCCGTCCGGCTCTGCGGGGCGTTCCCCGGGATCGACGTTGCCGTGGCGCGCGTTCCATGGATTTGACGTTGCCGAGGTTTTTTACCCCCTGATCGACGTTGGCGTGGCGGTTCTTGCCACACGAACGCAAAACACGAGGAATTTTGCCACGCGAACGTCAATCTCGAGGAACGCGGGCCACGGGAACGCAAATCTCGAGGAATCCGGCCACACGGACGTCGATCTCGAAGAAAACCGCCACGCCAACGCAAAACCCAAGGAACGCGACACGTGGTCGCCAACCACGGCGGAGGTCCGGGAATGCCAAAAGCAAGGCCTCCGCCCACAAGTTTTGGGATTGACCCAAAAAGAACTGTGTGCAGCGGCACCCGTGAAGTCGAGGCACTCCGAGAAGAACGTCGCTTCAAGGATGTCATCGCTCTCCAGGAGGCGCACCTCTCTTTTCCCGCTGTCGAGGATGCCCGTCAGCTCCAGCGCGAGGGGTCGATGGCACCTGAGGAACTCCTCCTGTGCGAGTGGGAGGGGTCACATCTTGGTTCTTCGGTATTCCGCTGTCCGTGGAGGCGCAGTCTTGTCGGACTTTAGGGAGCGTTTTGGTTTATAATGAACCAAAAATTTGGTCGATTGAGAATCTGTATGGTTGATATTGCAGCAACGCTGTCGAACGCTTTGGGCGTCGTCTGCGTCACGTCACCCAGGGACGATGCGGACGCGCGTCTCCGGCGCGGCCTGTCGATGCTTGCGTACTCCTCGTTCGACTTCCAGCCTTTGGAGGTTCTTGGGGAGAGGGTGCTCGTCGCGAGACCTCGTGAGCGAATGGCCCCTGCACGGCTCACGAGACTGCTCGACGAGGTTGGGTGCGCTGTGGGCGACACCGTGGTCTGCAGCCTGCCCTCGGTTACTCCGTATTTGAGGGGCGTGCTCCTGGAGGAGGGGCGTGGCTTCGTCACCGACGACGGGCAGGCGTACGTGCCGGGACTCCTGCGGCTGATGCCCGCGCGCAGGATGCGCTCGGTGACACCAGCCGATTCGTGGGGGCCCGCGGAGAGACAGGCGTTCCTGTTCCTGCTGGGACACGTGGGCGAGGGCGTGACTGCCAACGACCTGCGCTTGGCGACCGGCATGTCGACCACATCGGCCGCCCGCGCGCTGCGCACCGTATCCGCTTCGGTTCCCGTCGGAAAGAACGTGCTCGGGGAGACCGGGCGCCTGAACGTCTGGCGCGTGACGGACGTTGACTCGTTCGTCGAGAAGGGGTCGGTGGTCTTCGGCGAGGCGGAGCGAAGACGCTTCTGGGCAAGCGAGGCCGAGGTCGGCTTCTTGCCGCTCGCCGGGCTCTCTGCGCTTTCGGAGAGGACGCTGCTCGCACCGCCCCGTGCGCCTCAGAGGGCATGCGGGCCTCGTGACGCGCGGTCGATACGGCGAGTGGACGGATACGAGTATGACGGGAGCTTGACCGAGGTGATCGTGCTCTCGTACGACCCTGCTCCGTTTGTGGAAGACGGACTGGTGGACGCATATACGATGGTGCGAACCGTCGACCGCTCGGACGAGCGCATCGACGCTGCGGTCGAGGAGGCTACGGAGGGGTGCCCATGGCTGAGGTTGGCGTGAAGATACCCGGCGTCGACGTGTGGCACGAGAGGTTCGCGGGGGACGTAGGCCGATACGTGGTGATTGGTGGGGCCGCCCGCGAGCTCATCTACGCGGAGCACGGGATGTGGGACGATACCGTCACAAAGGACCTCGACGTGGTCCTCATCGCGGAGGCTCTCGACGCGGGGTTCGTCTCTAGGAGAATCGTTCATATTTCGGATATAATCTAACCAACATACAAGCCATTACGTCTGGGGTGATACATATGGCAAGCACCGTCGTACAGGTCCGAATGGACGAGTCGCTCCGAGCCGATGCCACGAGCGTCGCGGAGCAGCTGGGGCTGGACCTCCCCACCGCCATCCGGGTGTTCCTCAAGAAGATGGTCGCCGAGCGGGCGGTGCCCTTCCCGCTATCGCTGCCCCGCGAGCGGGGCACGGCCGGGGACGGTCTGTCCGCCATGTACGAGCTCGGGAGGCGAGCGGCGGCCGATGGCGTCGCCGACATGACGCTCGAGGAGATCGAGGCGGAGATCTCCGACGTGCGCTCGGAGAGGGCGGCGCGACGTGCGTAGGACGGTGTACGCGGTCATTGACACCAACGTCGTCGTGTCGGCACTGCTCAAGCCGGAGTCCGTCCCGGGGAGGGTGCTTGCGCACGCTCTCGCGGGTACGATTGTCCCTGTGTTGAGCGCCGGTATCGAGGATGAGTACGCTGAGGTCCTCTCCAGGAGGAAGTTCGGGTTCGACGCCGGCCTGGTCGCGCGCGTTCTCTCCGCCTTGGAGTCTTCGGCAACCTTCCGGTCGCCAGCGGGTACGGCCGAGGAGCTGAGCCGTGTCCCCGACCCTAAGGACGTCGAGTTCTACGCGGTGACGCTCAGCGCACGCGAGGAGTGGGACGCGAGCCTCGTGACGGGCAACGCAAGGCACTTCCCGCAGGAGCCCTTCGTGGTCTCACCTCGCCAGATGCTGGACATCCTCGAGTCGCGGGAGTGAGACCGCGGCGTCCGCAACGACGTAGGGGCTGCCGTCGAGGCACGCGGCGTAGTCCAGGTGAGTGCGCACCGCCACATGGAATTTGCGACTGCCCGTCAGACACGGGTGGTACCCTGTCCATGGCGCGTTTCCTTTGTCGAATCCAATGTCTTAGGTGACGCAATACTCTAAGGAGAGGCCACCTCTCGTTCCGTGCTTAGGACTGCAGAATGACCATCAGCCCGCAGGTCTGGACTGGCCCGGTTTTTCACATGAAGCAAGTTTTCTCCCACGTCCTTCACGAGGAGTACGCTTCGGGCAGACCCGTGTCGGGCATGCTGCCGTTCATCCTTGAATCGAGAAGTCACAGGTTGGTCCACTTCATGCTGTGGTACTTGGACGCGTCGTCGACAAACCCGACCTTGAGGTAGAGGGGGTGGCCGTCGTCGGTGGCCTTGAGCTCCACCACGGAGAGGCCCATCTCCCGCGCGTCGCCGAGCATCGCCTCCATCAGTGCTCTCGCCATGCCCCGCCTCCGCCATGCCGGCCGGGTGTACACGTTGAGCACGGTGCCCGTCCTGCCGGTGGGGAAGGCGGGGCTCATGGGCTTGTGGACGACGAGGAGGAAGGCGCAGGAGGCGATGGCACCACCCTCGCGGACCACGTAGACGATAAGGTCCCTCCCCAGGCGCTCCCGGTAGTAGCCCGGGAGGTCCCTGGCGATGGAGTCCGCCGTGTCACGGTCCAAAGGCCCGCTGTCCTCCGTGAGGTAGGCGAGCCGGAGCTCCACCAGCTCGGGGATGTCGTCTGTGGTTGCGCGCTCGACGTTCATGGTGGGTGCCTTTCGTGTGGCGGTGTCTCTGGCTATTCTACGCCGGACGGAGCCCAGTCGCCTTCTTGCAGCAGGCTGAAGTGCTCACCCCAGCTGGTCGCGAGCATCTCGTCCACGGCTTCCTTGATGATTGACCTGTGCCGGGGCTGGATGGCGAAGAGGTAGTAGCGCTGTGAGGTCGGCCTGAACTTAAGCGCGAGCCCCTCCGCGTCCGGGAAGAGCTGGCCGTGCACCAGCTCGCGGTGCTGCCTGGCGTAGAACTCGTCTTTCCGCCTCGCCTTGTGCTGGTAGTAGATCACGCTGGAGCCCCGGGCGTAGTAGCCGGCGAGCTCCTCGGGGAGCACGTACTTGTTCTCCTTCGGCCTCCCGGCGGCCGAGGGCACGACGAGGCCGTTGTCCGGGTCGACGAGGACGACGTCCCGGTCAGACAGCTTGGCGAGGGACCGGTCGTACCACGCCTTCCGGAACTCCGCTCTCTCCGCCTTCCGCACGCCCGTGAAGTCGAGGCACTCCGAGAAGAACGTCGCCTCCAGGATGTCGTCGTTCTCCAGGAGGCGTATCTCCCTTTTCTCAGCGCCGAGAATGCTCTTTAGTGCCAGCGCCAAGGGCTCGTCGCATTTGCGGAACTTGTCTTGCTCAAGGTACTTTATACGTGGCCGCCGTCATTGTTGTGCGTCTCGTCCGGGGTGAGGTACCAGTTGAGGCCGATGGACAACCTCGCGGCATGTAGCACCCGCAGCAGCCCGAGCTTGCTGAAGTCCCCGATGTCTCCCGTGTACCTGTTCTGCATGGTTGAGTCTCCCATGGTCTTCAACCCGAAACACCAATCAACTGCTCTTTGCCTTGATTGTATTTCATGAGAGGGAAGGGAATGACAAACGACACTCTCAGGGATGCGTGCACCAAGACTGGAGCAAAAGCTTGCGGTGGTTGTCGCCAAGAAGATTCCAGCCTCTCCCGCGACTAATACCGACCGGTGATTCGTGCTGCACTCATGAGAGCTTTCCGTACTTGTTCTTTAATGCCCGTATTGCCGCATTGACGATGGCGATGTCGAATTCGTCTGCTGTTGTCCCGGCGGCCCGAAGCACATCCTCGTTTCTCCTGAGCGCCTGCCAGAGGAGCTCTCTGTCCGCCTCGTTGAGGTGGACCTTGTACAGGAGGTTAGCGAGCATGACGATAAGCTTCTCACATTTGCGATAATGCCTAATGCGATCCTTGCCATAGAGGTGCGCGACAAATTCCTCGAAATCATCCGCGGTGTATTTCGGCTGAAGGCCGAGAATCGGGTTGACGAGGAGCTGTGTGGACGAGTTCATGAGGTTCACGTAGGTTCCAAGCGCATACTGCTGCAGCTCTGTCATTGCATTGTAGTCCACGCCGAAGGTCTGGATATCCGAGTTTGCGTTGCGAAGCATTTGCGCCTCGCTCCTGATACGTCTGATTCTCTCCTCGAGTTCCACGATGGCGAGCTTGTATGACTTCACGTCGCGTTCGCCGATAAGCACGAATATGCGGTCAAGTCGCTTCTTGTCGCCCCGACGTTTGAAGAAGAGCACCCCACTGAACAACAAGGCACTGCCTGCAATAGCCCAGCCAACCGGTCCAGCCATGGCGAGGAATGCCTCACCAGCTGCCATCCCCCCTCCACCGAGCGCCAGAGTCCCTCCACCGAGCCATGCCAGCGCGGCATTAGTCGCGGCAGCACCGCTCAGTGTCGAGATGGCTGTGCCCGTGGAGGCGATGCCAAACGTCGTGGCCACACCCATGGCCACGGTTGGTCCCATTGTCGCGACTGCGACACCAAGCCCGACCCCAGCGACACCTGCGCCGGCATTTTTCGCGCTGGCCGCATTGTAGTCGGC
>ONMP01000123.1 GCA_900318935.1 uncultured Actinomycetes bacterium | reverse complement strand
AAGCCCCTCGTTGCTTGCAAAGATCCTCTCAACGTCAGTGCGCACGGTGTAGATGCCACCACCGAACCAGATGCGCCAGACGACCTGTGTGTTGGGGAAGTCATCACGGATGGAGGCGCAGGTCTCATCGTCAAGACCACAGGTGTCGAGGTCAAGGTAGGTCACCCAAGGCATGTTGCCGAGAATCTCGCGCACCTCTACCCCACCGTCCACCATCGGGCAGCGACGGAAGTCGAGCGTGGTGTCGTGGATGTCGATGCGCTTGCCAAACGCGTTGAACGCATAGAGAACATCTGCATTTGGGTTGGACTGCTTCATCACAGAGGCGGCATGAAGCTTCGTATGGCCATCCAGCTCCTCGCCGAGGTTGATGGAAGTGAGGTTGATCATGCCGCCCACGAGCGGAGCGAATGCCTCGAGGTCAGCAGCCGTGACCGTCGAGAGGTCAAGCGTGCTGGCATCAAGCGCAACGTCGAGCGCACCGACCTTGTAGCTTCCCACGAACGCTATCTGCGGCGCTGCCTCACGAAACGCCGCGAGGGACTCGGCCGTCCACGTCGGTGCGTCAATCTTCACGCCCTTGATGTTTGACGCGTAATGCAGCGAGTTGCGCGCGAGGTTCACCGCGCTCGCCTGGTCCATCGATGTGAGGTCTGCTACCTGAGTGGCAGAGTCGAAGGGGACGCCGGCGGGAAGCTGAACCTCATAGGTAACTGCCACGTTGGGATGCGCTGCAGCCCATGCGCTAATCTGCTCGAAGTCGCCGCTGCCCTTCACGTTGACTCGCTCCAATGCGGGGAGCTCCTCGAGCTTTCCAAGCTCGTCCGGGTCAAGGGCAAGGCTGATTTCCTTTGATTGCGTGACCACTATGCCATGCTTGAACGGCGTGACCACGCGCGTCGCAAAGAGCGCCGCTACGATGACGACCGCCAAGGCAATCACAATGCCCACGATAATGAGAACGCGCTTCTTCATGGCAATCCATCCCCTGTCTCGATTTGGCTGCATATGGGAAAAGCATTGTAGCGCTTTTGTGGAGCCTTAATCAAGCGTATAAGCCTATCTCATGTGATATAGTACGGGCTTGCAACACAGGTGTTACTTGCTAACCACCTCAAAAAAACAAGGAGACAAATCATGAAGAAGTTGCTCGCCGAAATCTCGCGTCTCGTCAGCACCGCTCCCCCTATCATCCTCACGCTGCTCGTCCTCTCCATCGTGGGCATGAACCTCCTCGCAAACAAAAGCATCAATACGGGCGTCGATTGGCTCGCGCTCGATTGCGGCATCATCTTTTCCTGGCTCACATTCCTCTGCATGGACGTCCTGACGCACTGCTACGGCCCACGCGCCGCAACGGCTGTCTCGCTAGTGGCGCTCGTGCTCAACCTCATGATGGCTGGATTCTTCTTTGTGGCGAGCCGTATACCAGGCGTTTGGGGCGAGAGCTTCGTGGATGAGGGCGGACAGCTCATCAACGCAGCCCTCGACAACACCTTCGGCGGTACCTGGTTCGTCATCTTGGGCAGCTCGATTGCCTTCGCCGCCTCGGCCACGCTCAACAACTTCATGAACTACGGCATCGGCAAGGCTCTCGGACACGATCGTGGCTTCTCCACCTTTGCCCTGCGCAGTTACGTCTCCACCTTCATCGGGCAGTTCTGCGACAACATCGTCTTTGCCTTGCTCGTGAGCCGCACCTTCTTTGGCTGGACGCTTGTGCAGTGCTTCACCTGCGCACTCACGGGAGCCGTCATGGAGCTGCTCTTTGAGATTTTCTTCTCGCCGCTGGGCTATCGCATCGCCAAGCGCCTGCGCGGGGAGCAGTTGGCAGAGACTGAGGCATACGCCGTATGAACGTCGTAATCAGCGGAACGAGCAGCGGCATCGGCAAGGCATGCGCGCTGCTATTCCTCGCAAAAGACCACACGGTTTACGGCTTCGACCTTAGCGGGCCGACAATCGTCCATCCGCGCTATCACCACGTCATCCACGACATTCGTGACCCGAAGCTGCCCGCAACCCCAATGCCGCTTGCGCCGCACATCATCATCTGCTCGGCCGGCACGCTTGAGGAGAGCGAGGCCATCGACGTCAACCTCACCGGCACCATCGGCTTCGTGCGGCACTTTGTGAACGCGCCTTCGCTGCGCTCGATCCTCTTCATCGCCTCCGCTTCCGCCCGCAATGGCGCCGAGTTCCCGTTCTACGTAGCTAGCAAAGCAGGCATCGTGGGCTACATGAAGAACCTCGCACTCGAGGTTGCCAAGCGCGGCATCACCTGCAACAGCATCTCGCCCGGCGGCGTCATCACGCCAGCCAACGACCATATCCTTGATGACGAGCGCCTCTGGAAGGCGGTTCTGGCTGAGACGCTCCTTGGCAAATGGGCCGAGGCCGAGGAGATCGCGGAGCTAGCCTACTTCCTCACCGTGCGCAATCGCTCCATCACAGGCGAGGACATTCTCATCGACAACGGTGAGATGCTCAAATCGAACTTCATTTGGTAGCAAAGCCTTTGGTTAGGCAGACGCTCAGGAAGCTAATCCAGCCCCTTGCGCTTCCTCTTGACCTGATACATCCGCTCGTCCGCCAGCTCGATGGCTTCTTCCATGGAGCGATGGTCTGAGGCGCGTACCTCGTAGGCACCCATGCTCAGACCCAGGTCATAGGGACGGGAGTTCGTCCGCTTGTGGTGCTCAAGCTCGCCCTCAATCTTTGGGATGATGTTGTACCTGCAGATGAGCAGGAACTCGTCGCCGCCATAGCGCATGGCAAAGGCGTTCTCGTTCCTCATCGAGCGCTGTATGATATCGGCGGTGTCCCTTATCGCCAAGTCGCCTATCTCGTGTCCATAGACGTCATTGATCTGCTTCATGCTGTCGATGTCCACAAAGATGAACACCGCAAGCGCGAAGTCCCGCAGCAGATGGTCGTAAGCAAGTCCGCCAAAGCGCTGCAAGCCGAAGCGATTAAAGAGCCCGGTAAGCTGGTCGTGCACATAGAGGCTGTCGAGACGGAGGTTGCGGTTGCGCAGAACCTCCTTTTTGCGCATGTTCTCTATGGCGCTGGACAAGAGCTTGAGGATGATGGTGATGAACCCATACTGCAGGATGGGAGAGACGCCCTCCGTGACGAGCGTACCGATGCAGTTCGTGTCGTAGCGCAGGGGAAAGACCATGTAAACTGGCGCGTCCATAGGCTCATCCGCTGGCAGGAGACTCTTCGTGACAAATCGCTTGTAGTCCTGCTCTTCTTCCGACGAAATCTTGACCTCAGTATCGCAGCGAACCCTCAGTGTGCTCGTCGTGCCATATGTCGCAGCCGTGCGCGTTGCGTCGTACTTGAGATAGTCATCGTTGATCGAGACGTACACGTGGGAGCAACCGATATCGCGCAGGAAGTGCTCCCCCTCGCTGAGAATCTGTTCGAGCGACGAAGCCTCGAGCACCGCGGGCTGAAAGCGCCTGAACAGGCGGAAGAAGTGCGTGAGCGCCTGATAGGTCGTCTGCATGCGCGCCATGCTCACGGCCTCGGACTCTTCGGGGGCATCAGGGTAGCCGCATGACCCCGTAAGGACGTAGCGCACCGGGCTGGCGACATGCGTCAGCTGCTCTCCGTCCATCAGCCTTATGAGCGTCTGCATGGCAGTGCGTCCGGTAGTGGCATAGTCGCGGTCCACGCTTGCCACACGCGGCGTGACGGTGCCCACAATCTCGCGATTGTCAAATCCAGTAACCATGACATCATCTGGCACGCGCACGCCATGCTCTGCCATCGTCCGCTGTATACCGACGGCAAGCAGGTCGTTGCAGCAAAAGACGACCTCAGGCAGATCGTCAGGGCGCTCGAGCATCTCGTGGGCTGCCTTAATACCTTCTTCCATCTGCCAGCTCGCCTGATAGAAGCGCGCGTCGGCGACACCAAGGGCGGCGCAGGCGTCCTTGAATCCCCTCGCTCGGTCCTGGGCCTCCAAGGACGTGGCGAGACCATTCACGTATGCGGCCTTCGTGCAGTGGTGATCGGTCAGAACGCGCCTCACGAGATCACGCATAGCCACGTAGTTGTCCGTCCCTACGTAGCAGGCACCGTCCAACTCGTAGCTTATCGAGACGATTGGCTTATCCTCGGCGCGAATGGCGTCAGCGAATGCTTGCCGCAAATCAGGAGGCCACAAGCGATTACCCTGAATGATGAAACCGTCATATTGGTCGATGTCGCAGAGGGAAAAGACCTCGAACGAGCCCTGCTCAGGCTCATAGCTATCATATGCAGCAAAGGCATTGAAAATAACTAGCTGCACGTCTCTTTGCGTGCTTAGGTACTCCTCCATGCCCTTGTAGAACAAGGACGTGATTTCGTAGTCCCAATCAAACGAGAGAAATGCCGTCTTCCTCATTGCCTCTCCCCGCACGCTCCCATCCCAGTCATATTCACAGTAGAATAAACTATGGCATTACGCGGGTTCGAGCAGCTCAACGCATCGGCGAGGGGTTATAATTCGTACCCCTTTCGTATGCGCAGTTCCACCGAGCTTGCGAGAAGCTACCACGGGCGAAACTCTTCTTCGGCGGGCCCCAAATCGCGGAAGTAGCCCAGAAGCCCTACGACTTCACCGCCGACGATGATGGGTCGCTTGTTCGTCTCGATGATGCGCAGTTCGTTGCGACTGTAGCAGGTTCCGCGTACTCGCTTCACCACTTCGCCCTGAAGCACGCGCAGCTCGTCATCGCGGAACGGCTTGTTAACGCTGTGCCACCCAACCTCCTCGTCAGTCTTGCCGAGAATCTCGCTGAGGCTCGAAAAGCCATAGTACTCCAGAAACGCCTGATTCGCCCCGAGAAAGCGTCGATGAGCATCCTTCCAAAATACGTAGCGGTCGATGCCCTCCATCACAGCATCGAGAAGCACAGCGTCGGAAATGCGCACGTCTCCAGAGGCCTGAAAACTATTGAGCGAGCCGACATCCACCTCCCGCAGCGTCGAAAGCACCTGCCGCTTGCCGTTCACCGCCATGGGGATGAGGGTGTACACATGCTCGGCATACGAATCAATGCCCGTGCGCGTACGGATGGAGATAGCATCACGATGTCCACCGCGGCTCTGAACTCGCTCATTGAGGCTCGAGAGGTCATAGAAATTCATGAAGCGCTGTCGATCGGCAGGGTGAACGTTACGGTCGCAGAACTCACGAATCTCGTCGATGATAACCCCCGCCCTGCGATAGCTCCGCAGAAGCGGTGCGCTCAGATAGAGATTCTTACTCGTCCCCGACTCGAGGTCAAAGAGGTCAATGCGTTTATAGATGGTGAGGAGGAAAGGCAGAGCAGCCTCAAGGGAACGTTCGCGGTCTACGTCCTTGCTCGAACCAACGCTCGACGCCCTGACGAGATAGGCGTTCCGCCTACTGGTGCCTGCGATATGTTCGATGCTTATGCTGCTAAACAAACCGCCAGCGACGAAGTCGACATACTGTCGTTTGCCCCTGTCCCTCGCACGCATCGCAGCAGCCTCAAAACGACGGCGCATGCTGGCATCGCCCCCGCTGATGCGACTCACCGCCTCTTCGAACGAGCTAGCACCCGCCTTACGCAGAAAGTCGGTGAACGCTGTGTTGCTCGCAAGGCAATAGAGATGACCTCTACATGCCTCGATGGTCGCCACAGGCATGACGCCTACGAAGGCTGCCGCCTCGACGCCCTGCAAGTCTACCCGCGTGCCATCGATGAGGTTGACGCGGCCAACCTTGTCGAGGTAGGTGTCGTATCCCCCCTCGTCATGGCGCTCTGCCTCCTGCACAAGCAACGCCATGGTCTCGGTGTGGTCTGCAGGCCTCCCAAAGAAGTACCCCTGCCCCTTCTCGCAGCCTACCGCCCTCAAAAAGAGGAGCTGCTCAAGTGTCTCCACGCCTTCGCACAGCGTCTGCATGCCCAAACGCTTCGACATGCTCACGGCATCCGCCACGATGACGCGCGAACGCTCGTCAATCGCAACGTTGTCAATGAGGCTCTTGTCAAGCTTCACGACGTCGTAGTTTCGCGAAAGCATGCCGGCCAAGGATGAATAGCCCGTGCCATAGTCATCCATGTACACCTTGAAGCCCGCATCGCGGAACTGTTGTATCCCCGCATGCAGCAGGTCTTCGCGACCCGTCTGGGCGCTTTCGGTGACTTCGATGTGCAGCATGTCCACTGGAACGCCGTACTCGCGCATGCAGTCACGTACTACCCGGTAGATGTCACAAAGCTCGAAGTCCAGGCGCGAAAGGTTGATACCAAACGGCACCGCAATACCAAGGCTACTGGCCTCGCGCCATTGCTTGCACGCAAGACGAATCACCGTCGCGTCGAGCTTGTGAACCTGCCTGAACTGTTCGAGCAACGGCACGAAATCCATGGGCGAGATTAACCCAAAGGACTCACTCTGCCAGCGAGAGAGAATCTCGACCTCGCATACGCGACCCGTGACGATACGAACGATTGGTTGCACGAAGGCGTGTATCTCGCCTCGTTCGATGGCTTCGTCCAAACAGTCGATAATGTAGCGACGTCGGTCGTACTCGAAGCTCATGGCCTCGTCAAAGACACGCAAGTCCTTGTCATCCGTATACCTGATGTCGTCGAAGGCGAAATGCGCACGCTCAGCAATCTCTCGCGCGTTATATCGTACGTACATCGGGCAGTACCCACATTTGAGCTGCACGCCAGATTCCGGATCAAATCCGCGTAACGCTTCTGCGATGTCACCCAACAGCTGCACGAGCAGTCCATTGTCCACGATTACCATAAAGGACGCGCCACCGCCCCGCGCAATGACGTCACCCTCCGCATGTTGGATGACCGTTTGGGTAAAGACCTCGATGAGCTCGTCGCCCGCTCCTATTCCCTCGCGCAGGCTGTAGTTACCCACGTTGAGCAGCCGCAGATATGCGATTCCCATGTCCTCGTGCGCAATGCCTTTGAGAATCGAGTCCGCGTAATCAAAGAAGGCCTCTCGCGAGCCAATTTCTGGTATCTGGTTGTCTGCAGTGTGAATATGCCTCGGCAAAGCGGTCTCCTCACTGCCAGATGCCATACATTTCTAACGTATTAAGTTTAACAAATGCAGGGAATAATCACAACCATTCCGCGTCGGGCACGTCTCCCGGGGATTCTCCCCGAACGACGCACCCCACCAAAAAACCGACGCACGTGGAGCTGTGCCACGTGCGTCGGCTGGCAAATGCGACGTTAGCGAAAAGATATTGCCCTTAGCCAAAGTAGCGCTTGAGCAGGCCAGCGAAGGCCTTGCCGTGACGGGCCTCGTCACGAGCCATCTCGTGAACGGTGTCGTGGATGGCATCGAGATTCAGTGCCTTGGCACGCTTGGCAAGGTCGGTCTTGCCTGCGGTCGCACCGTTCTCGGCCTCAACGCGCATCTCGAGGTTCTTCTTGGTCGAGTCGGTGATGACCTCGCCCAGCAGCTCGGCAAACTTGGCCGCGTGCTCGGCCTCCTCAAAGGCAGCGGTCTTCCAATACTCGCCGATCTCGGGATAGCCCTCACGATACGCAACGCGCGACATCGCCAGGTACATACCGACCTCGGAGCACTCGCCCTCGAAGTTGGCGCGCAGGTCGTCGATGATGTCCTGCGGCACGCCCTCGGCCTTGCCGATGCCGACGACATGCTCGGCAGCCCACGTCATCTCGCCTTCCATCTTGTTGAACTTCTCGCCGGGGCACTTGCACACGGGGCACTTGTAATCGGCGGGCAGCTCGTCGCCGTCGATCTCCTCAACGTAGCCGCACACGGGGCAAACGAACTTCATGACGCTCTCCTTTTCCGGGAGTCCCCACTCCCAACTTGCCTCCAACCGAAGCTTGTGGCGCGCAGTCGGGTGCCCACGCACCTTGGCTTCCCATTATGACACAGCTGCATGCACAAAGCCACGCGGAAAACCACTGGGCAGAGCCATCACTTGATACCAACCAAACTGACGCACGCCCAAAGAGCGACCCTCTTCCTTCACCTTTGCGGTGTCGTGGGAGGTTTCCCGCCCCGAACCCCGCTCGTCCGTCCGAAACGGTCGCAAATCGAGTGCGTGGTCTGCGTCATCCTAAACGCCCCGAGTGCGTGATTTGGGCGTCGAATCACGCACTCGGGGCCTTCTCGATGACAAGAATCACGCACTCGATTTGCAATCACGCATTCGTTTCGCGACCACGCACTCGGCACCGGGGAGGCCCCCGCGCCTCGATGACGCGGGGGCCTCTCAGCCAGATCTCGCAAGAGGGGCGCCTGTCGGGGCTAGTCGTCGAAGGTGCAGACCTCCGGGGTCTCCTCCTCGGGCTTCTCGTACGCCCCGCAGCTCGTCGTGATCACGTCCTCGCCCCCGAGCTCGATGGCCTCGATCTCGAGGGCCTCGTACTGCGTCTTCTCCATGTCATGTCCTCCGCTTCCGTTGGTTGCCTACGACACCGAGAACGCCCTGCCGTAGTCGAAGAGGGCCCCGCAGACGTAGGACAGCGCCCTGACCTGAACCTCGTACTCGTCACCGAAGCGGACGCTGTACTGCCGGTCCAGGCGCGAGACGCCGATGCGGCTCGCCTCGACATAGTACTTGCTCGTGCCGGTGAGCTGCACGGGCGTAACGGGAGCGCCGTCGAGCGTCACGCCGGGGACATCGCCCTCGCAGGTGAAGTAGAGCCTGAGCGAGGTGTCGGAGTCGAGCAGCAGCGTGATCCCGGTGACCTTCAGGCCCTCGGGCGCCGTGCCCTCCTGCGTGGCCTTGTGGGCGGCCACAGCCGCCTGCACGTCCGCCAGGTCCGGCAGCTCGTTGATCCCCTCGGGCAGCGCAGTGCCGTACTTCCACCTGACGGCGTGGGCGCAGTAGGTGTAGGTGGCCCTTACCTGGGCCTTCTCGTCCTCCGTCAGCGTCGAGCCGTCGGCCAGCGCGGCCTGGAGGTACCCGTAGACGCTGTAGGTCACGACGTTGCCCTCGAGCTCCTCGCCCCGCGAGTCTAAGAGGGGGATTGGCTTGTTGTCCGCGTCGAGCAGCGCGAAGGTGACGTCCTGGTCGGCCCTGATGGCGGAGACGGGGTAGCTCACCATGTACCTGCCGTCCCCCTGAAGGGCGAGCTCGGCCTCCCTCGGGCCCCCGGGGCCGTCCATGGCGGCCTTCGCGCCCCCGGCCAAGCTGTCGGGCACGGAGAGGTAGAAGTTCAGCCCCAGCTCGCCGCCGAGGGTGAGGTTGACCGTCGACACGGTGGCCTGCCGGCGTTCCCACTTCGCGTAGAGGGTCGTCGCGTCGATCACGGTGTCCCTCTCGAAGACCCACGCGGTCTGGCACGACGTCTCCCTGTACCAGCCGCCGAACACCCAGCCGTCCGCGGTCGGGTCGTCGGGCTTGGCCACGAGACTGCCGGACGCGACGTCCTGCGATCTCTGCAAGGGGGAGACCATACCGTAGCCGTTGGCGTCGAAGGTCACGGTGACGGACGAGTCGAGGAACAGCTGGCCCTCGGCGTTCTTGCCGACCGCGTATCCCGGTATCTCGCATTTGAAGTCTTCCGTCTCGTTGTATTGGACGTTGTCACTCGCAGTGAACACAAGGGGAGCCTCTTCGGGCTTGAAGGACAGGCCGATGGGCTCATCCGGCGTGAGCGGGCCTGTAACCCTTATCTCCTTTATCTGGTCGCTGGCGACGTAAACCGTGTTGGGGGCATTCTGCCTCGTCTCCGTCCCACCGCCGCCCCACTCGCCGATGTTCCCGCTGATGAGCGGCGACCCGGAGAGGTACAGAGTGCCGTTCTCCCCGCCGATCCCCCCCGTGTGCCAGACGAACACGTCGCCTTCCGCGCCGCAGCAGTAGTTGTTCGCAATCGTGCCGCCGTTCACATACAGATTGGAGCTACTGACGTGGAACGCCCCTACGTCCCCCCTGAGGCAGGCGTTGTACATCACGCTGCCGCCGTTCATCGTGAACGTGGCCCCGTCGCGCATGGCGACCGCCCCGCCCCTGCCATAGCCGTCGTCTCTTTGCGCCAAGTTGCCGATGATGTTGCCCGCGTTCATCGTCGCGGATCCGCCCCGAAGCAATATGCCTCCACCATATGAGTAGTTGCCATCATAAACTCCGCGGCCGCCTGTGATGTACCCGCCGGAGAACACCGAGTACCCGCTCTCCAGGGAGTCGTCCACTTTGGCCAGCCCCGCCCCGTCGATGTCCTTGTACGAGAACTTGTGATCCTTCTTCTTGTCGCTGTCGTTCAGCGTGAGGTCGCCGCCCGCGACGGTGATTACGGGGCACGTCCTGTTGTTGGCGATGCCGTGGCCGTTGAGGTCGAGGACCTTCTTGTTGGAGACGTTGATGGTGCTGGTCGTCTGCACGTCCGCGAGCAGCTTGAGCGTGCTGCCGTTCTCCGCGTCGTTCCACGCGGCCACGGCAGCGGAGAAGTCGGCGTACCCGGTGCCGTCCACCTCGGCGACGGGCTCCTGCACCGTCACGTCGTAGGAGGCGGACTTGGTGCCGTCCGCGGCGCTGGCGCAGGTGACGGTGGCCGCGCCCGCCGTGACGCCCTTGGCCCAGACGGTCAGCGCGTCGGTGGCGTCCGTGCCGACCTCGTTCTCGCAGCTCTCGTCGGAGTACAGCGTGACGGCGTCTCCGTCGACCCTCCACACGACGCTCTTGTCTGTGGCGTCGTCGGGCTCGACGGTAGCTACGAGGGAGACCTTGTCGCCCACGTCGATGGTTTGCGCGTCGGAGGGGACGAGGGTCACCCCGGTGACGTTGACGGACAGCGAAAACTCCTTTGATTCAGATTTGAAGACTACGGATTCGAGATTGAGCTTGAGGGCGGGGCGAACACCAATCTCGCCGCTGACCTGGGGACCCGAGCCGCCCAGGACTCTGCCTTCGCGCACGAACCAGGCCTCGTTGGAGTTGCCGCTGGGCGTGCGAAGCCACCAAGTGCCGGGCAAGCGCACCGAATCCGAGAGCTCTTCGGCCTCCTGATTGCTCAGGAGGTAGAGCTTTGCATTTGCTACGCCTACATCTTCCAGGTTGACGTCAACGATTGCGTCCTTCACTTCGGCGAAGGAGCCCCCCTGAGCCGTCATGCCGTCCAAAACGCCCCTTATTGTCGACGTGCTGTAGACGTTGCTGCTGTCGTGGAATTTTGACGTTCCGATGTTGTCCGCCGCGAGCAGGGTAAGAGTGCCAGCGTTTATCGCCGTGGAGTCGTCCTCGATGACGTACCACTTCGTTCCGTTGAACGTGACCTGAAGCGCCGTCAGCGCATCGTCGGACTTATCTTTGTTCTCGTCCGTGGTCACATCATAGTCGACATAGGCTTTCGTGTCGTCCGCCTTTGCCTCGCGCGGAGCGAGCCCCAGCACGGTCCCCAATGCCAGTACGAGGCTTAAGAATGCTCCCAGCAGCCTCCTCGATCTCTTTCCCATAGTCCCACCTTCTCCTTTCCTTCCCGTCCGCGGCCCCGCCGCGACCGCACTGCCGTGCCGAACAAAAGACCGCCGAGCCGTCTGGGCATGACCCCCCGTCGGGTCCGGCGGTCATCCGTCGCGGACGTAGCCGTGACCGGCCCTCGAAGGTAGTGCGCGGCCATGCCTTGGGCGTGACGTGCGTGCGCCTCTCCGCATGGCCGTCTACTCCCTCCCTGGGACCCCCCGGCCCGTGGTGCCGTCGTGCCGACGCCACGCTGACGCCGCACCAGCCCACGCTACTGTCCGATTGTATTCTTAGTTCAATTATACCCGCCGCCCTCGACCTCGGAGGAGACAACTTGAGCATTAGACACTACCGCACCACGTCCCAGCGAGCAGTGCAAAGACGCGGACGAGCAGCGACCCGCTTGCGGAAGCCTGCGGAACTGCTCACGGCCCGGCGGGCAGAGTCGGCGGTGGGCACGATCTCGCCGGTCTCGCCGTCGACGCACACTCAGGGACCGTCCCTCACTCTCGATGCCCGGGAGCCAAACGCTCGATGTGGCAGGCGTGAAACTTGCTCTTTGCGTCATAGGTGATGCCCACCAGGAGGACGGGGCCGCCATAGTCGCGAAGAACCGCCGGGTAGTCTCGGTCACGGATCTGATCGAGGGCCGTCTGCGCGTCCTTGTTCCATTTGAGCTCCACCACGATTGCCGGCACCCTCGTACGGCGCTTCGGCAAGAACACCACATCGGCTCGACCGTTTCCGCTCGGTATCTCCTCGATACGCGCAAACTTGTCGACGCTCGTCAGATATGCCAGTTTGACGGCGAAGCGCAGGGCCTGCTCGTCGTTGTACCAGTCTGGACCGATCGCCGAGTCATGCGCACGGGCGACCCCTGCTGCCACGGCATCCTCGTCTCCCATTATGGTGGCTGAGAGGAGGGCGTCTGCCTCGCGAACCATGCGCGCCAACTCGGGATGCCCGCCCTCGCGCACGGCGAGCGCGAACTCCAGCCGCACTTCCTCGTTGGGTACTCGTACGGTGCCGGATTCCTCATCGTAAGCTAGGTATCCCAAATGGACGAGCAATGTAAGGACATCATCTGAGTTGGCAATGCTCACCATATCGTTCTGGAAGCCCAGCGTGTTCACGGGCTCGTCATCACCGGCAACCAGACGTGCCACGCAAGCCTGCAAGCCATCGAAGTCCATGTCGATGAACATGGCCTCG
>ONMP01000173.1 GCA_900318935.1 uncultured Actinomycetes bacterium | reverse complement strand
TTCCGACGCGCACAAGTCGGCAGTCGTCGGCGATACGGTAGGCGATCCCTTCAAGGATACCTCCGGCCCGTCCCTCAACATCCTGATCAAGCTCTGCTCTACGGTCTCCATCGTGTTCTCGTCGCTGATCGTGGCGTTCAATCTGCTTGGAATGTTCTGAATTTCATGGTTGTTATACACAAAGAGCGGCCTTACGGGCCGCTCTTTTGTGGATACAGTTGCTTTTTCGCCGGTTCATGGTAGAATAAACAGAGGGATCCGGCCGGTTTTGCGGACCGCGGTCCCTGACATTTTTATCCGGAGAAATGAACATGAATATTCTGATTGCAGGCGACGGAAAGGTCGGTAAGCTCCTGACCAGGCACCTGTCCGGCGAAGGACATGACCTCACGCTGCTCGACAAGAGCGAGTACACGGCGATTCGTGATGGCGAGGAGACGAAGGTCGTATCTGATGCACTCGTGCTCGGGGACCTTGTGCGCCTTACGGGCGGCCAGCAGATTCCTGCCGACGCTGTTGTCGTCTCGGGCGAGGCGAGCGTGAACGAGTCGTTGCTCACCGGTGAGTCAGATGAGATCGAGAAGCACGAGGGTGATGAGCTGATGAGCGGCAGCTTCGTGGTCGCAGGATTGATTGTGGCACGCTTGACGAAGGTTGGTGCGGATTCCTATGCCGCGAAGCTCACGGCTAAGGCCAAGGAGTCGAAGGAGCGCAAGTCCGAGATGGTCGCTGACATCGAGCGTATCATCTTGATTGCGGGCATCCTTATCGTCCCCGTAGGCGGTTTGATGTTCTGGCAGGAGACGACGATCGCTGGCATGGGATTTTCTGATGCAATCGTCTCGATGGTGAGCGCGGTCACCGGCATGATTCCCGAAGGCCTGTACCTTCTGGTCACAATCGCTCTGGCGCTCTCTGCCATGCGATTGGCCAAACAGAAGGTCCTGCTGCACGACATGCACAGTATTGAGGCCCTTGCCCGTGTGGACGTGCTTTGTGTGGACAAGACTGGCACGATTACCAGCGATGACATGAAGGTGCGCGAGGTGTTTGGCGAGCAAGGCCGGAAGGGTGCGGTATTGGACGATGCGCTAAGCCTGCTCGCTCGCTACGTGTGCAGCGTGCCCGACGACAACGCTACCATTACCGCCCTGCGTGCCTACCTGCCGGAAGCCGAGCCCATCGAAGGGGCTGATGTCACGCCCTTCACATCCAAGCTCAAGTACTCACAGGTAATCATCGGTGGGAAGGTATATCGGCTCGGTGCGCCAGAGTTCATTTTGCCTGATGCCACGCTGCAGGAGAATCGAGATGCCTTGGAGGCGCGCACCGGGGCGGGCATGCGCGTGATTGCGTTCGTGGATGCCACAGTAGGGGAGGCGCGTCTACTGCTCTTTGTGGCGATTGCCAACGCGGTGCGCGAGAATGCGCCCGCAACCTTTGCGGAGTTCGCGCGGCAGGGCGTGAAGGTGAAGGTCATCTCGGGTGACAACCCGCTCACGGTATCGAAGGTTGCCGAGGGGGCAGGAATCATCGGCGCCGGAAGCTATGTGGACGCTTCGACGCTCGACACACCCGAAAAGCTCAGTGAGGCCGCCCGTTCCTATACCGTCTTTGGTCGTGTGAAGCCCGAGCAGAAACGACAGCTCGTAGAGGCCTTGCAAGCAGACGGCCTCAAGGTGGCCATGACTGGCGACGGCGTGAACGACATCCTCGCCATGAAGAAGGCCGAATGCTCCATCGCCATGGGCGGTGGCAGCGACGCCGCACGACAGGCAGCACAGGTCGTTCTGCTCGATTCGGACTTCTCTCACATGCGCGAGATTGTGAGCGAGGGCAGGCGTAACGTCAACAACATCACACGCTCGTCGACCCTCTTCTTGTACAAGAACATCTTCTCGCTCTCAATGGCACTCTTTTCGGTCTTTGGCGTCTTTGCCTATCCCCTGACGCCGACGCAGGTATCACTTATTTCAGCGTTCAACATCGGACTTCCGGCATTCCTGCTCGCCTTTGAGCCCAACGAAAAGAAGCAGCAAGGACGTTTCATCGTCGAGGTGCTGCTGCATTCGCTTCCTGCCGCACTTACGTCGTTTGTTGCCATTGCTCACATGATGATGTTTGCTGAGCTTTTCGACATTTCGACGACTGACGTGGGAACGGCAAGCACCTACCTGCTCTCAGTCGTGGGTTTCCTCATCTTGGGCAATCTCATCAAGCCGGTTAATCGCTATCGTCTGGGCGTGCTCGCAATCTGTCTCGTAGGATTCGTGTTGTGCTGCGGCTTCCTGTGGCAGCTGTTCGACATATACGATATGTCAATGCGTGCTTGGGTACTCTGTGGGGTATTTGCCTTTGCTGAGGTGGGCGTGCTTCAGATATTCAGCACCGTGGTGGGTTGGCTGCGAGCTAGGTTTGCTGCCAGAAGGCAGCGATATTGACCAGAAAGAAGTACGCTTAGGCCAAGCGCCTAATCGCACAGGAAAAGCCCCCGTCGTGTGACGGGGGCTTTGCTGAGATCGTGCGTGATGTGGCTACAGCGCCATGCCTCCGGCAGCTTGTATACCGGGTACTGCGGGAATGGTGGCAAATCCCTGCTCGAGCTCCTCGTCGGTGGGGACGTGATCTACCATTCGGCCCTCGTTGTAGGCCTCGTAGGCGGTCATGTCAAAGTAGCCGGTGCCCGTGAGGCCAAAGAGGATGACCTTCTCCTCGCCGCTCTCCTTAGCCGCGAGTGCCTCATCGATGGCGGCACGGATGGCATGTGCACTCTCGGGTGCGGGAAGGATGGTCTCGAGCTTGGCGAACTGCTCGGCTGCGGCAAAGACGTCGGTCTGGCGCACGGACACAGCCTCGAGGAAACCGTCATGCTTCAGCTGGCTGATGATGGGGCTCATGCCGTGGTAACGCAGCCCGCCCGCATGATCGGGGCTGGGAATGAAGCCGTTGCCGAGGGTGTACATCTTGCAGAGCGGGCAGGTCTGGCCCGTGTCGGCGAAGTCGTAGGCGTAGCGTCCGCGCGTGAGAGAGGGGCAGCTCGCGGGCTCGACGGCAACAAAGCGCGTGTCAGGCTTGGTACCCGTGAGCTTGTCACGCATAAATGGCGCGATGAGGCCGCCGAGGTTTGATCCACCGCCAGCACAACCGATGACTATGTCGGGGTACTCGCCGAGCTCCTCGAGGGCCGCGTAGGACTCCAGACCGATAACGGACTGGTGCAGCAGTACCTGGTTGAGAACCGAGCCCAACTGGTAGCGTCCACGATTCTCGGGTACGTGCAGCGCACGTTCGACTGCCTCCGAAATGGCTGTGCCGAGAGAGCCGGTGCGATTCTCGGGGTTCTCGAGCATCTTGCGTCCGATCTCGGTGGTGTCGGAGGGGGAGGGTGTCACGTTCGCGCCGAAGGTCTGCATCACGGATCGACGGAAGGGCTTCTGCTCGTAGCTCGCCCGCACCATGAAGACATCGCAGTCCAGATCGTAGTGCGCAGCGGCTTCAGAGAGCGCGGTGCCCCATTGTCCTGCACCGGTCTCGGTGGTGATAGTGGTGAGACCCTGCTCGTGAGCGTAGTAGGCCTGGGCGAGAGCGGAGTTGAGCTTGTGCGAGCCGCTCGTGTTGTTCCCCTCGAACTTGTAGTAGATCTTTGCGGGCGTGCCAAGCGCCTGCTCAAGGTTGTACGCGCGACAGAGCGGGCTTGGGCGGTAGACCTTGTACATCTCGCGGACGCCCTCGGGGATGTCGAAATAGCGCGTTTCATCATCAAGTTCCTGGCGGCACAGCTCCTCGGCGAAGACCGGTGCGATGTGGGCCACTTCTGCGGGCGTTCCGTCGGGCAGAAGCATGCGACCGGGCTTCGTGGGCATGTCGGCACGCAAGTTGTACCATTGCGTGGGGATTTGGGACTCGCTGAGATACGTGCGATACGGTTCGTGCTTGACCATGATAAGCCTCCTCGTGACGCGTACGCCGCGCCGTGCGGAGGATGGGCAAACAAAAAGCGCCCATCCTCGACCTATGGGTCTCGAGGACAGACGCGAACGCCTGCGGTGCCACCTCGATTAGCGGACGCTATGTCCGCTCGCTCTGTGGAAGGCCGCTACCTTCCTGCTCTGTAACGGGAGCTCCCGTCGCGACTTCCACGGCTTTGCCGTTTCTTCGCGCCCTCTGCGGGTCCATTGTGCCTACCAGCTACAGCTCGGATCTCAGCTGCCCGAACTCTCTGTATGCGCCTCTGCAGGTTTTACTTCCGCGTCTACGGTTTGGGTGACGCTATGCGATTAGTGACATCCTAACGATTGCACCGCGATGTGGCCATCATCGTAACGTTGTGGTAACACATGCAGTTTGGAAAAGGGACGGCGATCGGTCTGCGCTTGATAAAAGAAGATAATGTTCCTGTATGTTTCGTGTCGTTTTCGTGCTATACTACTATTTATCTATACGCATCGATAGGGGGGCGAGCATGATGAGCGCAAATAGTGTGAAAGCCAGACTTGCGACGACACTTATGCTATCACTTCTATTAGCAATCAGCGGTGTGCCTGTGTCTGCGTTAGCCGAGGCATCAAGTGTGGTCGATGCGATTGTGGAGGATGACGCCGTCCCAGATGACGAGCAAGCTGACGTCGAAGCGGAGCTTCCAGCCATTGAGGACGAGGAGAGCTTGAGCGTTGAGACAGATAATGTAGCGTCTCAGGATGCTGACGTTTTCCCTATCGACGACACGATTCTCGAAGCGCAGGGTAGTGCGGACTCCTACATCGCCAACGGCACGATTGGGACGTGTAGCTGGTCGCTAAATAGTGCAGGCGCCTTCGTCCTTACCGGACCTGGCTCGTTCGAGATTACCGATGACTGGGATACGGACCAGTGGCGCCAGATTATGGGGGACTATGCCGAGCAGATAACCTCCGTCAAGGTTGTGGGCAAGGTGTCGGTGAAGGGCAACGCGAGTAGCATGTTTGAGGGCTTGACGGAACTGACGTCGGTCAGCCTTGCATCGCTCGACGTGTCGGGCGTGACGAATATGGACTATCTGTTCAGTGGGTGTGCAAGTCTTAGGTCGCTCGATTTGTCTTCGTGGAATACCTCGCGAGTCACAAGCATGGAGGGCATGTTCTTTGGCTGCGAGAGTCTTGCCTCGCTTGACCTATCTGCGTGGAGCACGTCTCGTGTCACAAATATGGCAAGCATGTTTGGATGCTGCTATGCGCTCACTTCGTTGAACCTGGCGGGTTTGGTGACATCAAGCGCTACTTCGCTCGGGGGCATGTTCGCCGAGTGCTCGCATCTCTCGTCGCTCAATATGACGGGATGGAATACCTCAGGGGTTGTGTATATGGGTAGCATGTTCGAGGACTGTTCCGCTCTATCAGCGCTCGATGTCGGCAGCTGGAGTGTTGGCAAGGTGGTAGACATTTCCCATATGTTCAAAGACTGCTCGAGTCTGAAGTCTCTCGATCTCCACAACTGGAATACTGCCCACATCTCTGATATGGGCCACCTCTTCGAGGGGTGTATTTCGTTGGGCACGCTCAATTTGAAGGGTTGGAATACCTCTGGCGCACAGATTATGGAATACATGTTCAGCGGGTGCAGCAAGCTCTCCGCATTGGAGATATCGGGCTGGAACGTCGCGGGGGTTCGCGATGCTGATGGCATGTTTAACGCGTGCGCGAGGTTGTCTTCGCTGTCACTAAGCGGCTGGAGTATGAAAGCCGTGTCGCTGACCTCCATGTTTGAGAGGTGCATCGCTCTCAAGACGCTAGACCTCTCCAACTTCTCGGCGCAGAATGCTGTGAGCACGGCGAACATGTTCAAGAACTGTGAGGCACTGGCCTCACTTGACCTGAGAGGTCTCGACACCTCGACAGCGGTTGATCTGAGCGATATGTTCGAGAACTGCTTTATGCTTACGCGCGTGCAATTGGGAAGCAAGTTCAGCTTTAAGGGTGCGAGCGACAGCGGCTGCGATTTGTATACACAGCTGCCGGGGCGCCCTTACACGTGGTTGTCGACAAAGACTGGTGTGGATTATCGGCCCGACGAAGTACCATCGCTTACGGAAGACACATACCTACTCAAGTGGGATAAGGTTCGCGGACAGGTTACGCTAAATGCCATCAAGGCGAGCATTATCGTGACGCACAATGACAACGCTTCGATATCGGTTCCCACAAACGTGGAGGCGCAAATAGTCGAAGGCATGAATCCCGTCACGTATGCCAATGCGAGCAGTGATACCGTGGCAAAAACTTTCGTTGTTGATTCGCAGAGTGCGGCACTTACCATCCCCAAGGGAACGAAGGTCGGAACATACAAAGTAAGCATCCGCGCGACTTCTAGCGAGAACGACACATTTGAGAAGGCGAGCGCCGTAGCGACTTTTGACATTGCTATCAAATATGCAAATATGCAAATACTATCAAGGTCAGCACGAAACGTGACACGAGAACCGTGACCTATAATCCGAGCAAAGCGACCGTCTCGTCGTCAAACTTTACGGTTACGGATGCGCAGGGTGCTGTCACCTATACCAATGTGAGCACGAACTCAACGGCAAAGTCGTTCACGGTTGACAAGGCCTCTGGAGACGTGACGCTGCCCAAGGGAACCACTTCAAAGAGCGATGGATACGAGGTTAAGGTAAAGGTCGCCGCAGCGAGTACAGCCAGCTATCGGGCTTGGTCTAAGACCTTCACGTACAAGATCGTGGTCAACAAGGCCACAAACACCATGACGGCCAAAGCCAAGGCCGAGAAGGTCACGGCGACCTACAACGCCTCAAAGGCAGTCGTCACGGCAAGCAATATCACGATTTCGAATAAGAAGGGGACCATTACCTATAGCAACGCGAGTACTTCGACAACGGGCAAGGCATTTACGGTAAACAAAACAACTGGCGAAGTCACAGTGCCCAAGGCCACAGGAGCCAAGACCTACGAGGTCAAGGTGAAGGCTACTGTCAGCGGAACCACAAACTACAAGTCGAAGTCGGTCACGGTTACGTACAAGATTCAAGTCAAAAAAGCTGCGAACCCGATGGTCGTAAAAGCTGTCAACAAAACTGTCAGCTACACCACGCTTACGTCGAAGTCGGTGGTCTTGTCGCCCTTGCAGGTGACGAAAGCCCAGGGTACGGTCACGTATGCCAAGACTTCAGGTTCCTCTTATCTGACTGTCAACAGCACCACAGGCAAGGTGACAGCGAAGAAAGGCACGAAGAAGGGTACTTACACGGCCAAGATTTCCGTGAGCGCAGCGGGGAGTACCAACTATCTGTCAAAGAAGCAGACGGTCACAGTGAAGGTCACCGTGTCGTAACGGATTGGATTATGTGCTTTGCGCACACGCTACAATGAAGACCCGTAGGAGTCAAATTTGTCTGCGGGAGGTAGTTATGGGCGCAAAGCACGTGTTCGTTACAGGTGGCGTCGTCTCGGCATTGGGCAAGGGTATCACAGCGGCATCGCTGGGTCGTCTGCTTAAAGCGCGTGGGTACAAGGTGGTCATGCAGAAGGCCGACCCCTATCTCAACGTGGACCCAGGCACCATGAGTCCGTTTCAGCATGGGGAGGTGTTCGTTACCGAGGACGGCAAGGAGACCGACCTCGACCTCGGACATTACGAGCGCTTCATCAACGAGAACCTCAGTGAGGACTCCAACTTCACCTCGGGTCTTATTTACCAAGACCTCATCGAGCGCGAACGTAGGGGAGATTTCCTGGGCGGCACAGTGCAGGTGATTCCGCACGTCACCAACGAGATCAAAGATCGCTTCCGTCGTATCGAAGAGGCGAGTGGTGCCGATGTGGTAATAACGGAGCTGGGTGGCACCATCGGCGACATTGAGGGACAGCCATTCGTGGAGGCCGTGCGGCAGTTCCGCAAGGAGAAAGGTCATGGTAACTGCTGTCTCATTCACGTGAGCCTCGTGCCCTATATCGCGGCTGCCCACGAGATCAAGACCAAGCCTACGCAGCATTCCGTCAAGGAACTGCGTTCCATGGGACTCGTGCCAGATTTCATCGTATGTCGCTCCGACCATGAGGTAGAGCGCGACGTGCGTGAAAAGATTGCGAGCTTCTGTGACGTCGAGCCCGACTGCGTGTTCGAAAACTCGGATTGTCCCTCCATCTACGACGTGCCTCGTCATTTGGCTGACCAAGGCTTCGACCTCAAGGTTTGTGAGAAGCTTTGCCTGGATCCTCGCATCAAGGTGGTGGGCAAATATACGCAGCTACCCGACGCGTACCTCTCTGTCATCGAGGCGCTTCATCACTCGGGCGTGTATTACGGCCGCCACGTGGACATAGAGCTGGTTGATGGGGAGGCGCTTGACGAGGAATGTGTGGAGGCAGTCCTCGGCAACGCTGACGGTATTCTCGTGCCTGGCGGTTTTGGGCTTCGCGGCATCGAGGGAAAGATTCTGGCGGCGAAGCGCGCGCGCGAACAAGACATACCCTACTTGGGCGTGTGCTTGGGCTTGCAGGTAGCAGTGTGCGAGTTCGCCCGCGACGTGTGCGGCATGGAAGAAGCGAACTCGGCCGAGTTCGATCCTGCTTCCCCCTATCCCGTAATTGACCTTATGCCAGAACAGAAGGGTGTGGAAAGCAAGGGAGCCACAATGCGTCTGGGAGCCTATCCCTGCGTGCTCGCAGAGGGGTCGCTCGCACGTGAGGCTTACGGATGCGATCTCGTGCATGAGCGTCATCGCCATCGCTTCGAGGTAAACAACGAGTATCGTGAGCAACTGGTGGAGGCTGGTCTCAGGATTACGGGTACTAGTCCCGACGGCACCCTCGTCGAGATGGTCGAGCTAGATGAAGGAGTGCACCCGTGGTTCGTGGCTTGTCAGGCCCATCCCGAGTTCAAGAGCCGCCCCAATGCGCCGGCGCCTTTGTTCCGCGAGTTCGTGCGCGCTGCCATCGCGCGCCATGAGGGCAAGGACCGCCACGACCTGCACGTCGTCGGCGTGCCCGTCATCCCTGACGATCAGTAGCGGGAGAGGACATGGACCTTGCGGAAGCGCGCGAGGAGTTCATCTCTCACCTCGTCGTGGAACGTGGGAGCTCACAGGATACGGTGGAAGCGTACGGTCGTGATCTCGCGCGCTACACGAGGTATTTGGAGGATGCGGGCATACGAGATGCGGGTGAGGTGACCACGCAGGATGTGGAGGGCTTCGTTGCCCTGATGTCTTCGATGGACTACGCGACGACCTCCACCGTGCGCGCGCTCATGGCCGTGCGCAGCATGCACAAGTTCCTTGTGAGGGAGGGCTTGGTCCCGCACAATCCAGCCAAGGACGTCATTGCCCCCAAGCTCGAGCATCGCTTGCCTGACGTGCTTTCCATCGCTCAGGCGCAGGCGCTCTTGGAGCAGCCCTATGCTGCCACTGCGGCTGGGAGTCGCGACCGCGCGATCTTGGAGGTGCTGTATGGCTGCGGTCTTAGGGTCTCGGAGCTTGTGGGCCTCGACTGTCGCGAGGTGATGCTTGAGGAGGGGCTGCTCCTTGTGTTCGGCAAAGGGTCCAAGGAGCGTGTCGTACCCATCTCAGGCGCTGCGCTACGTGCACTCAAGGCTTATCTGGAGGCTGGAAGGCAAACATTGGCGAAGCCAGCTCGTCCGACCGATGCGGTGTTTCTCAATGTGCGAGGAGGCAGGCTCTCGCGTCAGTCGGTACATGCCATATGCGAACGGTATGGCAGGTTGGTGGGTATAGAGGGCCTGCACCCGCACACGTTGCGGCATAGTTATGCTACGCACCTAGTGGAGGGCGGGGCTGACCTGCGCGTGGTACAGGAGCTCCTAGGTCATGCCAGTATCGCGACCACGCAGATATACTCCCATGTAGACCGCACACATGTGAGATTCGAGTACCTTACGGCCCACCCGCGAGCCAAGTAAAAGCGTACGAAGCCAAACAGGTGTCTATCAAAGAACGTACACCTGTACCGTATTGATATAGTTAAGCGTATATATGCGATGGACTGTTTGGGAACACACAACTTCAACACATTACGTTCTTATTGTCTCTCAGATTTCATCTGCGTGCTTGTGCGTGGCTCCTGCTGCTTTCCACAACATCTTGGGGATACGGTGTTCGGTTTCAGGGTGTGAAAAGAAATCTCTCGATGGGAGTAGGTGGGGCTAAGTGTTGCAAGGTGTATTATGGGGCCACGCATTCGGGGGAAGGACAAACCCTCGTGGGAAGGCCGAGCACCACACACGAAGCTCAGACGCAACACCACACAGCCAGGCTTTCCGCGCGTGAGGAGAGGCAAGAGGGGACGTGAGGCATGTACCTAACGGGATCCAAGCAATTCAACTTGGACGCAAAGGGTCGCCTCACTCTGCCTGCGACGTACCGCAAGGACTTCGAAGGGCAAGTCATCCTCATTCCCTTGCAGGATGCGCTGTACGGATTCACTCCCGACGGCTTCGGCCGTTGGGTGGAGAGCTTCTTCGAGAAGGACGGGAAGAAGTTCTCGCCGGGGAATCGCCGCCAGGTGGCTCTGAGGCGCAAGCTGACGGGCAGCGCCGTGACGGTGGACATTGACTCTGCGGGGCGTATAGCGCTCGGCAAGGTGGATGCCCAGAAGCGTGAGAGGCTTGGCCTCAAGCGCGACGTAACGGTGGTGGGCGTGGTAGACCACTTCGAGGTGTGGGACACCGAGCGGTGGGAGGCCGAGAACGCTCTGCTTGACGACGAGCTCGACGCGCTCATGTACGACGAGGACTAGGGAGTGGATGACTTGACAAGCGAATATCGGCATGTACCTGTCATGTGCGAGGAGGTCGTAAGGGCGTTGGCCCCTGAGCCGGGGGAGATAGTGTGCGATTGCACCCTCGGCGGCGCTGGCCACAGCGTGGTGCTTGCGCGCCGCGTAGCGCCAGACGGCCTCTCCATCGGGATTGACCAGGACGACATGGCTCTCGAAGCGGCAGCCGCGAGGCTTACGCGTGAGGCGCCCGAGGCGAGCACGTGCCTGCTCAAGGGGAACTTTGCCGATCTCGACGACTTGCTCGTTGAGGCGGAGGTTCCGGGAGTGGACTGCTTCCTCTTTGACCTGGGTGTTTCAAGCCCACAGCTCGACATCCCCCAGCGGGGCTTCTCGTATCACGAGGACGCCCCCCTAGACATGCGCATGGACCCGGGCAACAACACCTTAACCGCAGCTGAGGTCGTGAACACCTACAACGAAGCAGACCTCGCCCGGATTCTGCGATCCTATGGAGACGAGCGACATGCGAGCCGCATCGCGCGGGCCATCGTGCGAGAGCGAAGTCGCGAGCCTATCGAGTCGTGCATTCGCCTTGCTGAGGTGGTGCGCGATGCCATTCCGGCACGCGACCGTCGTCATGGGCGCCATCCTGCCCGCAAGGCCTTTCAGGCCATACGCATCGAGGTCAACGGTGAACTTGACGCGCTGAAGACTGGCCTCGAGGCTGCAATACGATGGGCAAATCCGGGTGGTAGGATCTGCGTCATCAGCTACCACTCGCTGGAGGATCGCATCGTCAGGCAGACGTTCGGACAGATGAGCCAGGGTTGCATCTGTCCACCGGACCTTCCGGTGTGCGTATGTGGGCACGTGCCGATAGTTGCGGTCGAGACGAAGCGGGCGCTCAAGGCGTCAGCGGAGGAGGTGCGAGCGAACCCGCGGGCTCGCAGCGCTCTCATGAGGGTGGCGAGGAAGCTCGACACCTCGCGTGCATAGACGGAACCGAGCGCTGACACGCCAGCGCGACCATGAAACGTAGCAGAAACGGACCTGCCAGATATCGAGGCGGGAAGGAACGCGGCATGATGAGGTACGAGGGTTCTCTGGCACTTCAGCTTGAGGCTGAGGAGCTCGATTGGCGCACGTCCGGCAAGACGCGCCTTGAGGCAATCGAGGGCGGTGGCCTCGATGCGACAAGGCGTGCAGGTGTCACGCCATTCTTCTACGGCAAGGTAGCCG
>ONMP01000122.1 GCA_900318935.1 uncultured Actinomycetes bacterium | reverse complement strand
GATCGTTGAGGAGCTGGCAGACCTGCGCAGCGACCTTTGCCCTGACGAGCCACTTCGAACGGCTCGCATCCCCTCAAATAGTGCCGACGATCCCTCGTACCCACTGCTTGGAATCGTCCCCGCCCTCTCGCATGTGCTCGTTCCCGACTCATCCTGGCGGCAAGTAGGCGCGAGCCGGACGAATCGTGCTGAGGCGTTGGCCTTGGTACGTTGGCTCAACAAGCACGGCAGACAGCTGCATGAACGCTATGAGGCGTACGATGGCGTGCCTATTGCTGTGGTGAGTGCCTACCGTGCGCAGACGCGCCTGCTCGTTGAGACGCTGGCCGACGTCAGAGAGCTTCCCAAGGATGCCATCGAGGTGGTGTCGCTGAGAGACGCAGGGATGCGCCGCTGGCCCGTCGTCTTGGCGAGTGCCACCTGTGGCCCCGCGGCATATGCGGGGGACTGCGCTTGCGATGCCGCAGGCATCATGGCCTCTCTCACGGCATGCGCGCTTGATGCGCTCGTGCTCTTTTGGGGAGGAGCTTGGACAAAGAGCGATGACCCCGCTGCGCTCACGTACCTGCGAAGGGCCACCATGGTAGGGAGGCTCTACTCGGTGATTCGCTCCGGCGGGCTGCGGAAGAGGCCCAATCCTCTCACGAAGCCGAAGCACATGGACGACGAGACTCGCCGCAGGCTCGAGGTTGACCTGAGGGCAAAGCCGCTCTCGCTTACAGCACTTCTTCGGAAGCTTGTGGCACGAGGGGACCTGCCTCTGCAACCGTCCACATCGGCGGTGAACTTGGCCCTGGAGCAGGTCGGACTAATCGAGCGCGTCTCTGATCAGGGGGTGCACAAGGGCTGGCGCCCAACGCCGGCAGGACGTGAGGTTGGGATACTTGGCACCACTGACAGGACGGGAACGCCAATTTGCACGTACGCTCCACCCTCGGAGGCTGTTGTGGCAAGCACATCGCTCGCCCTGCTTGCTGACGAATAGTGTCTTGCAATCCGATACTATTTGGCGGCATGAGTGAAAGTGCCACAATTGTGTCGCCAATGGCCCACGAACGCGCACGTTGCGCTAGAATGGTTGACTTGCAAGGCGTCATCGAAAGGCTATCCACGCACGTGAGCGAACGCACAGAAAGAGCAAAGTCCACAATCAAGGGGGTTGTAGCCCCCGATGCGGCAGCGCTCCAGGAGAGCGGTACCGCATCAGCTCCGTTGGGAACGTCAGATAATCCTTCCCATGCGGTGCTTACGGCAGCGAACGTCGTCACGTTCTGCAGGTTCCTCTTTACGCTGGCGTTCCTTGTACTCTTTGTGGGACAGGATTCCTCCATGAGGACCCTCGCACTCACGCTCTATGCAGTTGCGGCCTGCACGGACTTCCTCGACGGCCAGATTGCGCGGCGGACTCAGACGGTGAGCTGGCTTGGCAAGGTCATGGACCCCATCATGGATCGCGTGCTGCTATTCACGGGCGTGATTGGACTCATGGTGACGGGTGAGCTGCCGATATGGGTCACCGTGTTCGTCGTGGGCCGCGACATCATCTTGGCGGCAGGTGCCATGTGGCTGCGCATGTACCAGACACGCCCTCTCGATGTTACGTACGTGGGCAAGGCGGCGACGGCATTGCTCATGGGAGGGTTCGTGGACCTCTTGATTGGTGCTCCACAGGTGAAGGGACTCGGGCTGACGGATGTGGCGTGGCTGCCTGGTTTTAATGGCGAGAGCTGTGCCGTGGGGATATTTGCCGTCTACGCAGGAGTTGCCTGCTCGGCGATTGCCGCAGTGCTCTATTACTACAGGGGTCTGCGCATCAGGCGCCGAGTCCTTGACAGCAAGTCGGAAGGTGAGTGACATATGATTGGTTCACGTCTCGCCCGAGGGGCGACGCGCACCGTGCTTGGACTGATACTCGCGAGTACTTGTACCCAGGCAGCCGTATCGCAGGCGATTGCCGAGGAATACGACCCTGGCATGGAAGTATTTGATGTCGTTATCGACGATGGCGGTGTTACGGAGGCTCAGGTCGAGCCTGTGGCCACCGACCCGACGGTAATCGACGGCGAATTCGTGCAGCCCACCGAGGAGCAGGTATACGACCCTGAGGCTGAGGCTGCAAGGATGGCAGCTCTTGCGGCTGCACCGGCACCTCCGCTTGCCGAGGCGCAGGGTGCTGCCATCGTTGACGGAGGGGGCAACATCCTCTGGCAAAAGAATGGTGACCAGCGGATGTCACCGGCATCCACCACCAAAGTCATGACGGCCGTAGTAGCGCTCGACGCGCTCAAGAACGGCATATCGCTTGATGACCAAGTATCACTTGTCGCGCCTGACCTCGGCCCTGAAGCCCAGATGGCAGACTACGCCAACGGCGAGCAGGCGGTTCTGCGAGACATGCTGCGCGTGATGCTCGTGTACTCCGCCAACGATGCCGCCTACAATGTGGCACGGCATGTGGCTGGGTCCATCCCTGCGTTTGCCGACCTCATGAACGCCAAGGCTGCCGAGATTGGCATGACGAACTCTCACTTCATGAACCCGCATGGCATCGACGAGGACGGTCACTATGTCTGTGCGAACGACCTCGCGCGTCTCAGCTGCTATGCCATGGAGAATTACCCCTTCATCGCCCAGACAGTGGGTCTTCATAGCGTGGAGATTCCCCTACATGGCGAGAAGGCCGTATTTCAGTCCACGGACGTTCTTTTGGGCACCTACAACGGAATTCGTGGGGTAAAGACGGGCTATGCCGAGGCGTATACCTTCGCAGGTGCTTCAGGTAGGGGAAGCTTGCAGGTCTATACGGCCGTGCTTGGATGCTCGACAGCTGAGGGACGGTTTAACGACACGGCTACGCTCATGGACTGGGCATATTCGCACTTCGGCGAACGGCAGATCTCGGAGGATGCTTGGGCTGTTCGCGTGCATCCGTATGCGCTCGACTTTGGTTATGACGTGGTGATATCGTCGGCCAATGACGCGAGGGGTACGGTATGGCCTGATGGAGGACCAGCCTCCTATGAGAGCGTGCTTACGCGTCCGGGCCGACTGCTTGTTGCGGAAACGCCCTATGGGTGGTCATCTTGGAATCAGGGCGGGCGCTCGATGGGACAGGCGGTTTACGCGACGCGCAGCATGCCTGTACGTGTTTCGTCATGGCCAGTATTCACTCTGCCACTCTTTACGGATGCTACCATGCTTGGAAGGTCGGCGAATAATGCCTAGAGACGAGGCCAAGCGTGTCGCATTGTCAGCGCTTTACGGCGAGCATATGCTGCTCGGTGCCCGTTTCGGTGAGGGACGGTCAGTTCTGCGCTATCACGGAGAGCCACAGGGAGATGACCTCGTATCCGCGCTCGAGCAAGGTTGTGTTCTGGGTGACGTAAGTGACGCGCAGGTTTTGGTCCTCTGGGGTGAGCCTGTCGTTGCCTTTGCCGAGGCCGCCTTTGCGGGCAGACGTCTCGCGATAGGCGAGTGTGCATTCGAGGCAGTGCTTACGGGCGATGGTACAGTGGCGTCTGTGCCCTTGCTTGCTCGCACGGGCGGCCGGGAATACGTATGTGCTGACCTTTGGGAACGCTCGGAGGTTCTAGCTGCGTGGCTGTCGTTTTTGGGGTCGGTGGATCAAGGTGGCGAGAGGCCGTTCGCCGGACTCGGTAGCGAGGATGCGAGTGGAGCACACGTGGCGCTGCTCCTCTGGGGAAGAGATGCCACCGAGGTCCTAGACGATTATGTGGCCAGCGCCAAGGACTTGCCGGCAAATGGTCGCATAGCGTCATGCGCACTCGACCGCATACCTTGCATAGTCGCCCGACGGGACCTCGGAGAGTGGCCTGCGTACGTAGTGCTTGTACCGCCTGTGCATGCCGTCGCGCTGTGGAGGAGCATTCTGTCCTTTGGACAGGTGACGCCGGTCGGTCGAAAAGCAATGAGGATTCTTGGGCGGGAGGCGCTTCCATGGACTGCGTCCCTCGTGGCTGGTGACTCGTTGCGAATCGACGTTTCGTCGCTTGAGGCGGCAGGTCTCGTGCGCGAGGATGAAACGTTCGTCGGTGCGCGTGGGATTCGTGAACATGACAGTGGGGGAAAGCGAGGCGCTTCATGAAGTATGCCATCAACGGTCTGGGCGTCCCCGAGGCCATTGGTCCGTATTCGCAGGGTACAACCGCTGGCAGACTCGTCTTTGCCTCTGGCCAGCTTGCGTGGGATCCAGACGATCCCTCAAGGCTTGTGGGCACTACCGTGGCCGAGCAGACGGACCGAACGATTGACGTGATCGAGACCATCCTCGAGCAGGTAGACTGTACCTTATCAGACGTCGCCCAAACCACCGTCTACCTCACCAGCATTGATGACGTGGAGGAGATGAATGAAGTCTACGCAAGGCGGTTCCTCCAGCCAGCTCCCGCACGATCGGTTGTGGCAGTATCTGCCCTTCCCATGGGGGCTCTCGTGGAGATGGACTGCGTTGCGTGTAGATAGGAGTATTATGGTATGGTTCTGTCGGACAGAGGGGAGATGAACGTATGCAGCCCACGAAGTCAGGCATGGGTGCCACAGAGGTCTTCCGCATGCCTTCTGCGGACGCGACGATACCCGACCTCATGGGTGGGTCGATTCAGGCGAAGCCATCCATCACCATCGTGAAAGGACCGATGGCGGGGGAAAGCTTTGACCTAGACGACAACACCATCACATTGGGTCGTGATCCAAAGAACAGCGTCTTTCTAAACGACATGACGGTCTCGCGACATCATGCGCGTATCGACCTCTCTGGCATTGCCTCCGGGTTTGCCACCGTTGAGGACTTGGGATCGCTCAACGGCACATGGGTCGACGGCGCCATCGTCAACCGTGCGGTGCTCAAGGACGGTTCCACGATTCAGATTGGGACGTTTCGCATGGTGTTTCACACCAATCGGCGCTCTAAGCGCGTGAAGACGGGGTAGGTCATGCCAGATGCGGGCTATCTGACCATTGGAAAGGTCGTTAAGCGCCTCCAGACGCAGTATCCAGACCTTTCGGTATCGAAGGTACGGTATTTGGAGGATGAGGGATTGATTACGCCCTCTCGTACACCAGGCGGGTATCGTCTCTATTCGCAGCACGACGTGCGTCGATTGGAGACGATACTCTTTCTCCAAAAGAACCGCTTCATGCCGCTTCAGGTCATCAAAGAGGAACTGGCAAAGAGTGACGCTGGGCTCGTCTCTACGATAACGGAGGTGCAGAAGGGAGCGGCGTGGGTCCCGGCGACTCCTCCGACTCAGAGCGTGACGATGAGCAGTCCCGACAGCGAGGAAATGCTCCAGAAATACCATCCCATCAGTAGGATGCCAGAGTTGTTGGGCGTCTCTGTGGGATTTGTGCGCGAGCTCTCGGAGGCGGGTGTCATCAGCATGCGCACCTCTCCACATGGGCGCAGCCTGGTCGATGGTCGGGATTTCCCACTCATACGCACCTGCGAGGAGCTAAGGCAGTTCGGCATTGGACCGCGCAACCTGCGTCAATACGTCCAAGCAGCCAACCGAGAGAGCGGCATGTTCGAGCAAGCTCTCACAGTCTTTGGGGCAAGCGCATCAGGAAGCTCTACCCCTACGGACGAACAGCGCGAGCGCTATGCACAGGCTCTGACGCGTATGATCGTGCTGACGAACAATGTCCGCGAGACGCTGATACGACGTAGCCTCCGGGGTACGTCCAAGGATCAAAGGAACTAGGGGAAAGGTACTGTCATGCCACTCATGAACTACGAAGATCTGATCGTTGACATCCTTGACTATCCCGAGCCTGGTGTGATCTTCAAGGACATCACGCCGTTGCTTGCCGACTCACAGGGGCTTGCGGCTGTGATTGACGACATCTCAGACCATTTCCTCAAAGCTGGCATCACGAAGGTGGTCGGTGCCGAGGCACGCGGTTTTCTCGTTGGTGCTCCCGTGGCGTATCGCCTTGGAGCGGGATTCGTCCCTGCACGAAAGCCGGGCAAGCTTCCACGTGCGGTCTACAGCGCGAAATATGCGCTCGAATACGGCACTGACGAGCTTGAGATTCATCGCGATGCGCTCGGTCCGGGAGATCGCGTTCTCATCGTGGATGACCTCGTGGCGACTGCCGGCACCGCGGTGGCAACGGCCAAGCTGATTGAGCGGACTGGAGCGGAACTTGTGGGCTTCTCCTTTATCCTGGAGCTCGCATTCCTCAAGCCGCGTCAAATCATAGGCAAAGAATTTGACCAAGAAATCTATACCTTGGTGCAGGTGAACTAGCGCAACGACACTCGCAAGCGAAGGAGCTGCCTCTCTTGTTGTGACCATAACGAGAGAGGCAGCTTGATTTGTATGAACCAATTCCTGCTCGCATCATCGATCGCTCGGGGAATAGAACGCGTCGGAATCCGCGACTCGTGTTAACCAACTGCGCTATAGTGAGCAGACGACATACCCTTTCCGCAACGAGGAGGAACAGTGCCCATCCCTGATCCCTTTGCCCCTGGTTCGCTCGGCATGCTCGCCCCCAATTTTTCGGAAGGGGAGGAGCCGTTCGAGGGTGAGGAAGCGCTCGAGCTCTTTATGGAATGGCTCGAGGCACGTGACGTCGAGCTATGGGACCATCAGGAAGAAGCCCTGCTCTCGCTTGCCATGGGTAACCACGTGATACTCGGCACGCCTACAGGCTCGGGCAAGTCGCTGGTCGCGGTCGGCATGTGCTTCATGGCGCTCTGTGCAGACTACACGGCTTACTACACGGCACCCATCAAAGCGCTCGTGTCGGAGAAGTTCTTTGACCTCGTGGAGGTCTTTGGCCGCGATCTCGTGGGCATGATTACCGGCGATGTCGCGATCAACGCCGATGCGCCCATCATCTGTTGTACGGCCGAGATTCTGGCCAATCAAGCCCTGCGCGAGGGAGAGGACACGAGCGTCGCTTGGGTGGCGATGGACGAGTTCCACTACTTCGGCGACCCGGATCGCGGCTGGGCCTGGCAGGTTCCGCTTCTCACGCTCGCGCGAACGAAGTTCCTGCTCATGAGCGCCACCTTGGGTGATATGACAGCCATAGCCGAGCTCGTCGAACGGCAGACCACGGCTGATGTGGACATGGTGCTCGACGCCCCGCGCCCCGTTCCCCTGTCATACGAGTTCGTCGAGACGCCCCTCGAGGCCACGGTCGAGCTCGCGATGCGCAACGGTGACGCACCCATCTACGTCGTCCACTTCGCCCAAGACGCAGCGCTAAAGAGCGCCCAGGCCCTCGCGAGCTTCGGCGTATCTGACCGTGACCAGAGAAATGCCCTGCGCGAAGCCTGCAAGGAGACGCGCTTCTCAACGGCGTTCGGCAAGATTCTGAAGCGCCTACTGCTCATGGGCGTAGGCGTTCATCATGCGGGTATGCTTCCCAGATATCGCTTGTTGGTTGAAAAGCTCGCACAACAGGGTCTGCTTCCGGTCATTTGCGGCACCGATACGTTGGGCGTCGGTATCAACGTGCCCATTCACACCGTTCTGCTCACGGCACTCGCCAAGTACGACGGCACACGGCAACGTCGGCTCAACGCGCGTGAGTTCCATCAGGTGGCGGGTCGCGCAGGACGGGCGGGCTTCGACACGGAAGGTGTGGTACTTGTTCAGGCGACCGAGTACGACGTTGAGCGGGCAAAAGCCCTCGCGAAGGCGGGGGGCGATCCCAGACTCGCGCGCAAGGTCAAGACGCGCAAGCCGCCCGAGGGTTTCGTCGGTTGGAACAGGCAGACCTTCGAGCGGCTCGTCGAGGCCCAGCCCGAGCCCCTACGACCTCGCCTCAAGATTTCGCACTCCATGGTGTTGGCAGAGGTGAGCCAGGGCGGAGATGCCTGGACGCGCGTGCGCGAGCTCATCGATGCCTCCATGCAAACCGAGGCGCAGAAGGAAGCCCTTCGCACGCGTGCGGACGAGATATTCGCGACCCTCATGGACGCGGGTGTCGTGGAGCGCAAGGAGGGTACTGACGGAAGTGTGTATTTCTCCACAACGGTGGACGTACCGACGGACTTCGCGCTTGATCAACCGCTCTCACCCTTCCTTCTTGCGGCTATCGAGCTGCTTGATCGCGAGTCCGAGACCTACGCACTCGATGTCATATCGCTCGTCGAGGCCACGCTCGAGCAGCCCTACCAGATTCTGCGAGCTCAGGAGAAGTCTGCACGCAACGAGGCCATGGCGCGCATGAAGGCTGATGGCGTCGAGTACGATGAGCGCATCGAGCGCATCCAAGAGGTCACCTATCCGAAACCACTTGAGGAGCTCATCGCGGCTGCGTTCGCGACCTACTGCGAAAAGGTTCCGTGGGCTAACGACTACGAGCCGATGCCCAAGTCCGTGTTGCGTGACATGCTCGAGACAGCCTCCGACTTCAAGGGCTACATCCAGCGTTGCAACATAGCACGAGCGGAAGGAATCCTTCTGCGTTATCTCTCGGAGGCCTATAGAAGCCTCTCGCGTACGTTGCCTATCGAGGCCCGTGACGAACGGCTCGAGGACATAATCGCTTGGTTGGGACTCGTCATCCGCTC
>ONMP01000222.1 GCA_900318935.1 uncultured Actinomycetes bacterium | reverse complement strand
GACAAGGGCGTGGACGGGTTCAGGCTGGATGCCGTGACCTCCTACGTGACCGGCAACGAGGAGGCAAACGTCGAGTTCCTGCGCTTCCTGACGGAGACCGGCAGGGGCATCGACCCGGACTGCTATCTGGTGGGTGAGGCCTGGACCGACCGGGCGTCGATCGCGACGCTCTACGCGAGCGGCATCGACTCGCTCTTCGACTTCCCCTTCGCGGATTCCGAGGGCGTCATCCGGCAGGTCATGAACGGCAGCTACAAGGCCTCGGACTACGTGCAGGCCCTGGTGAGCGAGGAGGCTGCCTACGGCGCGGCGTACCCTGGCTACGTTGGTGCCCCGTTCTACACCAACCACGACACGGCCCGGAGCGCGGGCTACTATGCCCAGGACGACGGGCCTGTCACCAAGATGGCCTATGCGCTGAGCCTGCTCATGCCGGGCAACTCCTTCGTCTACTACGGCGAGGAGCTGGGCATGAAGGGCTCCGGCAAGGACGAGAACAAGCGCGCCCCCATGTACTGGTGCGACGACGCTGGTGCCGAGGGCATGTGCGCCGGTCCGCCCGACATGGACGAGGTGCAGATGAAGTTCCCCTCGCTCGAGGACCAGATGGCTGACGATCTGTCGTTGTGGCGCTGGTTCAAGGAGGTCATCCGCGTGCGGCGGGCCTTCCCGGCCATCGCGCGGGGTACGACCGAGCCGGTGGAGGGCGTGAGCGACGAGAGCGTGGCGGCGTTCGTCCGCAGCTGCGAGGGGCAGCAGGACGTGCTTCTGGTCATGAACCTGCGCGACCGGGCCGCGACCAAGGACCTGTCGGCGCTGGGTGCCGCATGGCAGCTGGCAGCGGTGCTCAACACCAACGAGGAGCAGATCACCTACGAGAACGGCAACCTGAGCCTTCCGGCCTACTGCATTGCCGTGCTGACGCTTGATGCCGGGCAGTAGCCCGACGGACGGGAGGGCCTGATGGGACCCACATGGCTGAAAGATGCCATCTTCTACGAGATTTATCCGCAGTCGTTCCAGGACAGCAACGACGATGGCATAGGCGACATCCCGGGCATCATCGACCGCCTGGACTACGTGGCGGGGCTTGGCTGCAACGCCCTGTGGATCAACCCCTGCTTTGACTCGCCCTTCATGGACGCGGGGTATGACGTGCGCGACTACAAGCTGGTCGCGCCTCGCTACGGGACCAACGAGGACCTCGTGCGGCTGTTTGATGAGGCGCATGCGCGCGGGATGCACGTGCTGCTTGACCTAGTGCCCGGCCACACCTCAGACCAGCACCCGTGGTTCAAGGCGTCGGCGGAGGCCGACCCCAACGAGTACTCCGCCCGCTACATCTGGACCGACGAGGCGCTCTGGGGCATGGAGGGACGGCCCTACATTGCAGGAATGACCGAGCGGGCCGGGGCGTATATGCTCAACTTCTTCGCCTCGCAGCCGGCGCTCAACTATGGCTGGCGCGACCCGTACAAGCACTGGATGAGCGCCACGGACTCGCCAGAGGCGCTGGCTACCCGTGAGGCCATCAAGGACGTGATGCGCTTCTGGCTGGACCTGGGCTGCGACGGGTATCGCGTAGACATGGCCGATTCGCTGGTGAAGGGCGACGACGAGCGCAAGAGCGCGACCTGTGCAATCTGGCGCGACATCCGTGCAATGATGGACGCCGAATACCCCGACGCGGCGCTCGTCAGCGAGTGGTCCAACCCCGACCTGGCCCTTTGCGATGCGGGCTTCCACATGGACTTCTACCTCGACCACCAGCGCAACGGCTACAACACGCTGGTGCGCGACTGGGAGACCGAGGGCGGCGACCACAGCTACTTCCTCTGCGACGCGGGCGGAAGCATCCGGCGCTTCTTGGACGACTACCTGCCTAGGTACGAGCGCAGCCGCGCGCGTGGCTACATCAGCTTCATATCGAGCAACCACGACACGCCGCGCTTGGCCAAGACCCTGTCGGTGGCAGAGCTCAAGCTTGCCTTTGCCCTTTTCCTCACCATGCCGGGCGTGCCCTTTATCTACTACGGCGACGAGATCGGCATGCGCTACCTCGACCTGCGTACCAAGGAGGGCGGTTACCAGCGGACGGGCAGCCGCACGCCCATGCAGTGGAGCCGCGCGGAGAACGCGGGCTTCTCGGGCGCGCCTGCCGACGCGCTCTATCTGCCGGTGGATGGGTCGGAGGATGCGCCCTGCGTGGAGGAGCAGCTGGCGGATGCGGGGTCGCTGCTGGCGGAGGTGCGGCGGCTTTGCGCGCTGCGCCACGACTGGGAGGACCTGCAGGCGGATGCGCCGTTTGCCGTGGTCAACGATGACGAGACGGCGGCGCCCTTTGTGTACCGCAGGGGTGCGCTGGTCCTGGCACTCAACCCCTCCTCGCAGGAGAAGCGCTACGAGGGGGCGGTGCTTGAGGGTAGGCGTGTCATCCACCAGATAGGGGAGGCCGCCATGCGGGATGGGCGGCTGGTCATGCCGGGGCAGAGCTTTGCCGTACTTGCGTGAGTGACGCCTTGGAGCGCCTGCCTGGGCGTCTTCCATGGGTGCCTCGCATGGGTGCCTCTCATGGGCGCCTCGCATCAGTACTGTCAGTCAGTTTCATTACGAAAGGATGACCGATGAAGCGTGCAAGTGGGATTATCCTTCCTGTGTTCTCGCTGCCGTCGCCCTATGGTGTGGGCACCTTGGGCAAGGCGGCCCGAGATTTCGTGGACTTCTTGGCCGATGCCAGGCAGTCGTGGTGGCAGGTTCTGCCGGTGGGGCCGACGAGCTACGGCGACTCTCCCTACCAGAGCCCGTCGGCGTTCGCGGGCAATCCTTACTTTGTGGACCTCGATCTTCTGGTGGCCGATGGGCTGCTCACGCAGGCCGAGATTGAGGCACCCAACTGGGGCGACGACCCGGCGCGCGTGGACTATGGAGCCCTGTACGAGAGCCGTCTTGACCTGCTGCGCCGTGCCTGCGGGCGCGGGTGGCAGCGCGACGCGGACGACGTGGCGGCCTTTGCGCGCGACAACGCCGACTGGCTTGACGACTACGTGCTGTTCATGGCCGTGAAGCGCCACTTTGGCATGGCTTCGTGGTACACGTGGCCCGACGAGGACATCCGCTTGCATGACGCCGACGCATGCCGCCGCTACGAGCGCGAGCTGGACGACGACGTGCGGCTCTTCACCTATGTGCAGTATCTGTTCTTTAGGCAGTGGGAGGCCCTGCGCGCGTACGCTCACGAGCGTGGCGTGGGCATCTTTGGCGACATGCCCATCTATGTGGCGCTCGACTCTGCCGACGTGTGGGCTCACCCCGAGAACTACCAGCTGGACGAGCGCAACAATCCCGCACGGGTGGCGGGCGTGCCGCCCGACTACTTCAGCGCGGACGGACAGCTGTGGGGCAACCCCCTCTACGACTACGCACGCATGGCGGACGACGGCTACGCCTGGTGGAAGCGTCGCGTGCAGGCGGCGGGACGCCTCTACGACATGGTACGCATCGACCACTTCCGCGGCTTTGCCCGGTATTGGTCGGTCCCGGCGGGAGCTGCGACCGCAAAGGGCGGGTGCTGGGTCTGGGGGCCGGGCGTCGAGCTCATAGACGCGCTGAGGAAGGGCAACCCAGACGTAGAGCTCGTGGCAGAGGACCTGGGCCAGCCAACGCCCGAGGTCATGGAGCTGCTGCTGGCATCGGGACTGCCGGGCATGAAGGTGCTGCAGTTTGCCTTCGATGGGCGCCCGGACAACGAGCATTTGCCCCATGGGATTCCGCAGAACTGCGTGTGCTACACCGGCACGCACGACAACGCCCCGCTCGGCCAATGGTTTGCCGAGGAGAGCGCGGAATGCATCGGGCTTGCCACGCGCTACATGGGGCTCTCCGAGGACGAGGGGCCGATATGGGGCGTCATGCGGCAGGGGATGTCGAGCATCGCCACGCTGTTCTTCGCGCAGCTGCAGGACTACCTGGGGCTTGGCGGGGAGTCGCGCATTAACACGCCGGGGACGCAGGAGGGCAACTGGCAGTGGCGCCTGCAGGAGGGCCAGCTCACGGACGAGTTGGCACAGCGCATCGCAAGTGTCACGCAGCTGTACGGGCGCTGCGACTAGCGACCTGCCCCAAAGGGAGTCTCCCCTTTGGGGCAGTTCCCGGGAGGTGCAAGCATCGCCCCAAAGGGGAGACTCCCTTTTGGGGCGACATGAAAGGGGGTCAAATGACCTGTCCCCTTGACTCCGACTCTCATGTTGACTCCGGCTCACAAAAAACCGCCTCACCGGCGGCATGGGTCCGCGTGCTCACACGCGACAATCTGGGGTTGTGGCCGCGCCGTCCCCCGCGCGCGTGCACGCCTGTCACACACGCGGGTCAACGCCGCGTTAGGTGCCCCCGGCGGGAGTCCCGCGTTGCCTACGGCAACGCTCATAGGCTTCGGCCTTCGGCCTCAGCCCGTGACAGGCCACTGGCCTGTCACGACCTTGCGGTTCGAATCCCCAGTGGAACCCTCAAACAAGAAACGCCCCCATCGCTGGGGGCGTCTTCATATTCTGGCGGAGAGCTGGGGATTCGAACCCCAGATAGGATCACTCCTAT
>ONMP01000311.1 GCA_900318935.1 uncultured Actinomycetes bacterium | reverse complement strand
GTCGAGTTCTTCCTGTTCGGCATCGTTGGGCGCATCTTCCAGAAAGATCCGCTCGGCCGTTCGGCCAAGGGCGCCATGGGTGCGCGCGCCGCATTGCAGCTGCTTGCCACCATGCGCAAGCCCATGACCGATGCGCTGAAGAAGTCGAAGCGCTTCGAGGAGCCGACCGACATCTTCACGTTGGGCGAATACGCTGAGCAGGTGCTCTCGACGTGCAACTCGATGGGCGAGGGCTGGCTGCTCACGGCTGAGATGATCGAGCTCATCCGCACGGGTACGCCCAACGTGGTCTGCGCGCAGCCGTTTGCGTGCCTGCCGAACCACGTCGTGGGCAAGGCCGTCATCAAGGAGCTGCGTCGCCAGTACCCAGCAAGCAACATCGTTGCAGTCGACTACGACCCCGGCGCCAGCGAGGTCAACCAGCTCAACCGCATCAAGCTGATGATTTCGGTGGCAAAGGCCAATCTCGAAGCGGGTTTGGCTTAACGTTTAGTGTGAGTCGGTGCCTCTGGTTCCCGCTGCAACAGAGACCGGGTCTGTGTTGCAAGAGAAACCAGGGCACCGACTTGTTTTTATGCAGGAGGAATGAATGCCAGGCAAGCTGGTCATATGCCCGACGCCTTTGGGCAACCTCGGTGATATGACGGTTCGCGCGCTCGAGGCGCTGCGTGCGGCTGACGTCGTGTGCGCTGAAGACACGCGCGTGACGGGCAAGCTGCTGGCTGCGCTCGGAATCGAGGGAAAACGGCTCGAGCGGCTCGATGAGAATCTGGTGGGAGAGCGTGCTGACGAAATCACGGCGCGCGTTCTCGCCGGTGAGACCATTGCCTACTGCTCGGATGCCGGTATGCCGGGTGTGTCCGACCCGGGGCTTCGACTCGTGCGTGTAGCTCGTGAGGCTGGAGCTCCGGTTGAAGTGCTACCCGGGCCGACAGCCGTGGCAACTGCTTATGTGGCAAGCGGCACGACGAGCACCAACTTCTATTTCGGAGGTTTCTTCCCGCGTAAAGATGCCGCTCGAAAGCAACTGCTCGACTCGCTTAAAGATCTCGATGCGGCACTCGTGTTCTACGAAAGTCCAAACAGGCTCGTTTCCGCGCTTGCCTCCATTGGAGAATCGCTGCCCTATCGCGAAATCGCTGTGTGCCGCGAGCTCACCAAGCTGCATGAGGAAATCGTGCGCGGTTCGATTGGCGAGGTGAAAGAGCAGTTCGAGTCCCGCGAATCAATAAAAGGCGAGATTGTTCTCGTCATCGATGCGCCGAATGACGAAGAGGTGTCTGCCGCGAATGCATCTGCCTCTGCGAGTGCTGAAGAGCGTGCCGCCGAGCTTCTCGCGCAAGGTGAACGTCCAAAGCTCGTTGCCAAGACCATCGCAGAAGAATTCGGCATTTCCCGCAATGAAGCTTATGAGATGGTATTAACCAAAAAGGGGCAGTCCTAATTTGGCTATCAGGCGGAGAGACATATGCCCTGGATAGAGGGAATGCCGAGCAAGCGGTTGATATTCGTCGACGACCTGGAAGTGTGGGTCATCGAGAAGAAGCGCATCAAGAACGTGAACCTTCGCGTGCAACCCGATGGGCGCATCGAGGTGTCGGTGCCATATGCGACGCCCGACGAGCATGTTGAGGATATCGTTCGGGAAAAGCACGACTGGCTGCTCAAGGCCCAGAAGAGAACCGAGAACACCCCTATGGCTCGCGCCATGAGCGCGACGCCGTCCGAGGTGCGCGAGTGGCGCAAGGTCGTCGAGGCGTTCGTACCCGCGCTCGTCGAACAGTGGGAGCCGATCCTCGGTGTGAAAGCAGGCCAGCTTGCCTACCGCAAGATGAAATCACGATGGGGGAGTTGTCAGCCGTCGACCGGCCGCATCTGCATCAACGTGGTGCTCGCCCTCTATCCTCCCGAGTGCCTCGAGTACGTGGTGGTCCATGAGCTCGTGCACCTTCTTGTCCCAGGTCACGGCCCCGAGTTCCGTGCAATCATGGATCGCGTCATGCCCGATTGGAAAAAACGCCGCGCGAAGCTGCGGTCATAGCTCTGTTGCTGCGCGAACCAAAGAGACTCGCCTACAGCAACTCGGCTCACCTATGTATTAGGTAGATTGTGCCTCGCAAGCGGCTTCGTCTCTTCGGTTCGCACAGCAACAATGCCGCACAAGCGGGGCGAGCACGCAAGCTACTCATTTGCGTAATTCGCCTTAAAGACGGGTAAAGCGAAGCCGCTTGTGAAGCACCATCTAGCTGTTATATAGATTAGCTGAACTGCTGTAGGCGAGCTTTACCTGGCTTTAAGGCGATGCCGGACGCTAGATTAAATTCATTTGAGCAGACGTGACGTCGTACCAATGCTGGGCGTTGGGCGGGCAGTACTTCTGTGCGGCTTCCATCGAGATTGTGTAACCATATCCTCGAGCGAGACCGCGAACGTGGTCGTTGATGGCTTCTTCCCACGAATCCCACTCGCAGCCTCCCCAACCCCATGCGTTATGGGGCATGTAGCATGCTGCGCCCTTTGAGCTCTCCGTATAGGAAATCGCAGGTGACCAACGGGGGTCGACGCCGTAGTTCCAAGCGGCCTCAGCAAACGTCCGCCCTTGTCCTGCCAAGGGCGATCCTGCCAGATAAGCGTCGATGCGCCATGTCCACTCAGCGATGAATGACTCCTGGTCAGAGGTCCAGTCGGCGCCGTCGCTCACGACCGTCTCTGCCGCAACCGTCTCTGCAGGCGCTTCGCTTTCAG
>ONMP01000120.1 GCA_900318935.1 uncultured Actinomycetes bacterium | reverse complement strand
GATAATTGTATTAATAGTGGCAATTACAGTTGCCGTAATTACACGCAAATCAGCTCGTGAGGCGATTCGGTGAACGGTTCATAGCCCTCTGGTCCCATGACTCCGCAATCTTCCAAGCGGATGCCAAATTCGCCAGGGAGATAGACACCAGGCTCGATGGTAAAGACCGCCCCCTCATCGAGCGTCAGGTCCCCGCGCTTGCCTACGACAGGTAGCTCATGAATGTCAATCCCTACGCCATGCCCTAACCCATGCGTGAAGTAAGCCCCGAAGCCAGCCTCCTCGATGACCCTGGCAGCGACCTCATGCAACTCACGACCGAGCATGCCAAGACGCGCCGCATCTGCAGCCGCTTCGTGTGCGCGTCTCACCACGTCGTACGCCTCGATCTGCCGCGAACTTGGAGTTCCCACACAGATCGTGCGAGTCATGTCCGACTGATAGTCCAGAAGCGACGCACCGAAGTCCATGACCACGAGATCTCCCGCCTCTATCGCTCGTTCACTCGGTCGCGCATGCGGATTTGCACCGTTAGGACCTGCAGCTATGATCGAGTCGAACGCGAGGACATGCGCCCCATGCGAGAGCATGTACGACTCAAGCTCAGCACGAACGGCAAGCTCGGAAAGACCGGGTCGCACGACGTCACACACATGCGCAAACGCCTCATCGGTAATGCGCTGTGCACGCTTCAAGACATCGAGCTCCCCCGCGTCTTTAATCATGCGCATCTTGGCGAGGTCACCATGCAGACGGGGCATAAGGCATGCCACCGAATGCTTGTTGAGCTCGACATTCAGGTCCTCATACATACCCAACGTGAGGCTATCCTCAATGGCTAGCACCCGAACGCCGCCAGAGCGAACACGCTGCGCTACCCACGCGGCGTGCGTTACGTCCTGCTCTTGGTCAATCTGCCATACGTCGGAATCCGCCTGTGCCGACAACGCCCCAAAATAGCGACCGTCAGTATGCAGCCATGCTTCATCTGGCGTTATCAGCGCATCGTGTGCCGTCTCGCCGTCAAAGACACGCGCTGCGCCGGTTAGCCAGCGAATATCCGATACGTTGCGCACGAGCACTGCATCGTAGCCGCGCTCTGCCATGAGTTCGCGAAGGACCCGCAACCTCGAGTTTGCATTTTTCTGACCCATATCACACTCCCTGTCTGCGATGTACCACACACCACGCACCTAGATGCTCGCGAAGCATCCCATCCTCCACCGTAGACAGGCGAATGCGCCCGATAGCCAGTGGAATCTCCAGCATGAGGCGCCTTGAACGCAGCAGACGCTCGCGTCTGAATGCCTCGACAAGCTCCTCTTGGTTGACGTCGCACTCGATAGGCGTTATTCCCAACGCATCGAGAAGCTCATCTATAGCAAGCATGTCATCAAGCGGCAACTTACCCTGCGCCACCGAGATGCGCGCGCAAAAGCGCATTCCCTCGGCAAGTAAGCCCGAATACGGGGCATTGGGCATCAGCACCTGACAGGCATTTGCGAAGGAACGTCCATATCCCAGCGATGCACGCACGGCAGCGGCACTCGATGCCGCAAGCTTTCCTCGTGCTTTTGCAGTATCCATAAGCTGGGCGCAAAGTGTCGCACCATCGTCCGCCATGATTTGCTCCGCGCAATCCCACAAGGTAGAGAACTCCTTCTCGGAACTGGCAAGGGACGTTCCCGCCATCAGCACACGCGCACGCCTTGAGGATTCGTCGTCCAGACCGCCAAGCACCCTGCCATAGTCAATCACCACGTGTTTGACACAAGGCCTCACAAAGAGCATGCCCTGCGCCCCATCGACATCGAGCGCGCGTGGCACGAGTGCGCCCTCCAACAGCCCGAGCTCGTCAAGGGGCACTGCAACAACCGACATGCCCTGGCACCACGCGCCGCATACATACGATGCCACCGATATGAGATCCGCGTCGCCTACCGCGACGCAGAGATCATCTGCCGTCGCCCCAATCTCTCGCAAAGCATGCGCAAGCCTCGCAGCCGCATCAAACGTTCGAAGCGGTGGCTCTAGCTCACAGACGTCGCAAGAAAAGCCCGCATCGGCCGGACGGCTAACGGAATCGACAAAGACCTTCGATGCACTCATGATGGCATCCTCGCCCATGCGCACGTCGCAAGAGCCTCCCACGATAGGAACCCACTGTCGTGACAGCTGCCTTCTCACGTTCATAGCAACCCCTCCGCCCATAGCAGACTGCCAGCATCCTCAGCCACTTCATCGAAGCTCTTGTTGCGAATGTCAATCACATAGTCAGCCGCGCTCAAAAAGAGGGGACGGCGATGGTCATAGAGAGCACGCGCGTCCTTGCCCAAGTCAGGACGCTTCTCCGGATGCTGAATCTGACGCAGCGAATCCGCTAGGTCACCGTCAAGGTAAACAACGGCACCCATCTCCCGCATGAGCTGGCCGTTTTGAGGCCGCTCGACGATACCTCCCCCACAACTGACGAGCAATGACTTCTCTTTGCGCAAGATCTCGAGCACTTCTGTCTCCGCATCACGAAATGCCTCCTCGCCGTCTTGCTCGAAGCACTCACGCACCGACTTACACATGAGACGCTCAGCCATGCGGTCGGTATCGACGTACTGGCGGCGATACAGCCTTCCGAGGTTGCGTGCTAACGTGGATTTTCCGGCCCCCAAAAAGCCAATAAAGAATATATGGTCGCACCCTTCATGGGTGACGTACCCGTTTGATGATGTATGCACGTGCTTCTCCTGTCGCGTTGTCCATCTTGATTCTAACACGTGGAGAATTGCACTGGAACAAGAGATGCAGCGTCCTCATTCGCCTTCGAAACGTACGCCGCGCAGAAACACATGCTCAACAATGCGAAACAGCTGCGTGTACCACAGGTCTTTGCGCGACTGGGGACGGACCAGAACGGTATGCACACCGGCAAGGTTGCCTGCCAGAACGTCGGTAAACAGCTGATCGCCCACCAGCACCGTCTGCTTGGCTCGCACCCCCATCTTGTGCATCGCCACCCACACCGCGACTGGCGCCGGCTTCATGGCGTGATGCACCACCTCGCACCCCAAGTCCTCCGCAGATGCGCACACCTGCGTCGTATGGAAGTTGTTTGAGACCATGCATACGCCCATATGCGCCGATCGAAGCCGTCCAAGCCACTCACGAACTTCTGGCGGTGCAACCTTGGTGTCACGCGGTACCAGGGTGTTATCCCTATCAAGAAGCACGCATCGGATGCCCTGCGCCTTGAGTTCCTCGATGTCAATGAGATCGACCGAGCTAATGTAACGCTGCGCCTTGGTGAAAAGCATCTTGATATCCTCGTGTGCTAGTCCGTCTGACCGGTAGAATCATTGCCTCTGCTGGCTCTCAGCTCTTCCAAAGCCCTCGAATAATCGGCGCTGTGCTGCTCGAACGTCTCGTTGAACGTGTGGTTCGAGTAATCTCCGTCCTCGATGATAAAGAAGAACAAGTAGTCCGTATCGGCCGGATGCAAGGCTGCTTCGAGCGCCCATTCGCTAGGTGAGCAGATAGGTGTAGGAGGCAGACCTTTGTACAGGTATGTGTTGTACGGACTGTCCGCCTCGGTGTCCACGAGACCTCCGTTGACATAGCCTATCGTTGCATCGCTCTGCAAGGCCATGCTAATTTTTAGCCGGTTATAGAACACCGATGACACCTTGGCCCTATCGTCCTCATTAAGCGCCTCCTTCTCGATGATTGAGGCAAGCTTTATGAAGTCATAGTCGAGGGCATTGAGACCGTATCGATCCATGATCTCCTTACGCGCGGCGTCCGCGTCAAGCATCGAGAACTCCGACTCGAATTGTGAGAGCATCATACGGATGACCTCATCAGCGGTGGCTTCTCTTCCAGCGAAATCGTATGTCTTTGGGTAGAGGAATCCCTCCAACGAATCGTTGCCGACATCCTTGAGGAAGGGATAGTCATTCACGTAGTTCGAGGCCTTTGCCTGTTGCAGGAATTCGTTGGCACTGATCCCGAGCGATTCCTCCACGAGCTGTGCCGTCTGCTGTATCGTCAGACCTTCGGGTACCTGCAGCTGCCCCTCACTCGTATTTGGCCCAGATACGAGCTGGCGGACTACCTCTGCCGGGTCGGAACCTGTAAGGAAGGTATACGTGCCACTCCTGAGGCTTTGATCCGCATTCTGCTCGTTGACCGCACGCATGAAATCCTTCCTATTGTGGATGACGCCAGCGTCGAGCAGCGTGCGAATAATCGTCTGCCCATCGGAACCTTCGGCAATGACGACGGTGACCGGTTGCCCGTCTTCAACCCGCGCACCTTCGTAGGGAGTCACAAAAGTCCGAACCACAAAGAACCCACCTGCCAACACGACGACAAGCGCAAGGGCGATGCCAGCAATCAATAAGACACGTCGACCGATTGACGGCATCTCTTCGGCGAAATGCTGCCCTTCTCCCTTCGCCCCAGTTGCCTGATCGTACCCAATCGTGCCCGTGCGACCCGTGCGAACACGACCTGGGTTCGTGGCGGAAAGTGACCCCGTGGCACCCTTCTTCTTCGCATAGGGATTTGCCGCGGAAAGTGATCCCGTGGTTCCCTTTCGCCTCGCGTTGGGGTTTGCCGCCGAGAGCGAACCCGTGGCGCCCTTCCGCTTGGCATTGGGATTTGCCGCGGAAAGGGACCCCGTGGCACCCTTCCGCCTCGCGTTCGGATTTGCCGCCGAGAGCGACCCGGTAGCGCCCTTCCGTTTGGCATTGGGGTTTGCCGCCGAGAGCGAACCCGTGGCACCCTTCCGCCTCGCGTTGGGGTTTGCCGCCGAGAGCGAACCCGTGGCGTCTAGCCGTCGTCCGCTCGGTTTCGAGGCGGAGAGTGAGCCAGTCGCTGATGCGGGACGCCCTGAACCTGACGCTCGTTTGGACTTGGCAGGCGCTGTACCAGCCGAAGAAACACGGGGAGCATTTCCGGTATCGAGACTCGTTCCCGAAGGCTGTCTACGCTTTGAACGGGCGTCAGAGTTGTTTGCACCTGATTGCGTTCCCGTCCCCGTACTCTGCGGGTTCGTGGATGTGGGCATGATAGTCCTCTCAAGTCCTGTGGGCATCGAGCCACGTCTGCAAGAAGAGCGATGCGGCTACCATGTCCACCTTGCCGCGCATGCGCTTCTCGCTAAGTCCTTGAGCTTTAAGAATACGCTTCGCCTCCACTGAGGACAGGCGTTCGTCCGCAAACTCCAAAGGAATACCGCAAGCATGCGCGATTTCGTTGGCAATCTGTCGAATTCTACCGGCTTGAGGCCCATCTTCTCCAGCCATGGTCTGGGGAAGGCCGCACACCAGCACTTCAGGCTCGATGTCTTCGAGCACATACCTCCAGGTCCGTGCGTTCGCAAGAACCTCCTGAGCCGGAAGCACCGCAACGGGCGACGCCACCGTTCCTGTGGCGTCGCTTGCGGCTATGCCAATCCGAACCTCGCCTATGTCAAGTGCGAGCGCTCTCACACGCCGAGCAGCTGCTTGGCGGCTGCAAGCGCCTCGTCTACGGCTCCAGCGTCACGACCACCCGCCTGGGCCATGTTTGGACGTCCGCCACCACGTCCGCCAACGACAGGGGCGACGTTGCGAATAACCTCACCTGCGGCAAAGCCCGCCTTCACGGCTGCGTCGGTACCCGCGGCAAGCAACGCCACCTTGCCCTCAGCGACCGAAGCAAGCACGCAGGCGCTCGCCATACCCAGTTTGTCGCGCACGGTATCCCAAGCGCTGCGAAGCTCTTTTCCACTCACCCCATCGAGGCGAGCGACGACGAGCTTGTAGGATCCCATGTCTATCGCGGAACCGATATGATCGGCGAGCTTGTTTGACGAACCGCCCGTAAGGGCCGCCTGGAGTTTCTTCTGCACATCGCGCAGCTCCGACTGCAACTGCTCCACACGGGAGGGAACGTCGGCAACGCGACACTTGAGACCTCGGGATAGCTCGTCCATCTGCGCAAGGCGCTCATCCACGTACTCGATGGCACCCGCCGAGGTGACAGCCTCGATACGACGAGCGTTCGAACCGACAGAGCCCTCACTCACGATCTTGAACAAGCCCAGCTCGGCTGTGTTACGCGCATGCGTCCCGCCGCAGAGCTCGCGGGAGAACGGCTCCTCGGAGGTGCCGGTGGACACGACGCGCACGACATCGCCGTATTTCTCGCCAAAGAGCGCAACCGCCCCGGAGGCCTTGGCCTCCTCAATGCCCATAACCTTAGTGACGATGGGTTCAGCGGCAAATATCTCGGCGTTTACCATACCCTCGATTCGAGCAAGCTCATCGGACGTGACGGCCTCGAAGTGAGTGAAGTCGAAACGCAGGCGCTCAGGTGCAACCAGCGAGCCAGCTTGGCTAACATGCTCGCCAAGGACCTTCTTCAATGCGGCGTCAAGCAGGTGCGTGGCGGTGTGGTTGCGGCGAATGAGCTCGCGGCGACCATGATCGACCGAGGCGTCAAGCTTCTGCCCCACGCTGATGCTGCCTTCTGTGACATCGCCCACATGCGCAAAGAGGTCACCTTCGCGATGTTTGGTGTCTCTCACGCAAATCTTTGCATCCGCGGCACACAGCACACCGGTATCGCCCACTTGGCCACCCATCTCGGCATAGAACGGTGTGCGATCGAGCACAACCTCAACCGTCTGTCCAGCATCAGCCTGATTCACCGATTCCCCGTCGCACACGATAGCGAGCACCGTGACGCCCTCGGTGGAATCGTCATCGTATCCACAGAACTCCGTGGCAGGCAGTTCGTCGGAAAGCGTCGTCCACACGTTGTTGTATGTGCCCCATGCATCGCGGTTCGCGGCAGCACGAGCACGCTCGCGCTGGTCGGCCATAGCCGCATCGAAGGCAGGCATGTCGATAGCATGGCCGCGCACCTCGCAGATTTCTCGCGTGAGGTCCACCGGGAATCCATAGGTGTCATGCAGGGCGAAGGCCACCGACCCCGGAAGTACCCCCTCCGGTTCGAGCTTGGCTAGCTCTGCCTCGAGCAGCTCCTCGCCCTTGTCGAGCGTGGCGTTGAAACGCTCCTCCTCTGCGGCCACAATGCCGTCAATGAGCGCTGCGTTCTCTACGAGCGCCGGATAGACGTCACCCATGATAGAGCGGACCTCCTGCGCATACTGCGTGAGAAACGCACCCTCGATGCCCAAGAGGCGACCATGATAGACGGCGCGACGTAGGAGGCGACGCAGAATGTAGCCACGTCCCTCGTTAGAAGGCAGTATCCCGTCGCTAATCATGAAGGTGACGGCACGTGAGTGGTCCGCAATGATGCGAAGGCTGCGGTCGGCCCCAGTTGCCTTTCCACCATAAGTCGTACCGGAGAGACGCTCGCCCACACCGAGGAGGCTACGAAGCACGTCACCCTCGTAGTTGGAGTGCTGTCCCTGCATGATTGCGGAGATACGCTCCAAGCCCATGCCCGTGTCGACGTTGCGGTGGGGCAACTCAGGCAGCGAACCATCCTCCTGGCGGTCGTACTGGGTAAAGACAAGGTTCCAGAACTCGAGGTAGCGATCGCAATAACAGCCGGGTGCGCAGTCAGGGCTACCGCAACCGAACTCCGGTCCCTGGTCGAAGTAGATCTCCGAGCACGGACCACACGGACCGGTAGGTCCTGCTGCCCAGAAGTTGTCCTCCTCGCCAAGCCGGGTGATGTGGTTCGCGTCCGCCCCGTATTTCTGCCACAGCTCGATGGACTCATCGTCATCGGTAAAGACCGTGAAGAAGAGCTTGTCCATAGGCAGCCCCAAGTGCTCTGGTGCCGTGCAGAACTCCACGGCCCAACGAATCGCGTCTTCCTTGGTGTAGCCACCGAAGGCGAAATTGCCCAGCATCTCAAAGAAGGAGAGGTGACGCGAATCACCGATGTTGTCGATGTCATTGGTACGCAAGCACTTCTGGCACGAGCACGCACCGATCTCGCTCATCGTCTTGAGGCCCTGATAGTACTCCTTGAACTGGTTCATGCCAGCGTTGGAGAGCAGGAGCGAAGGGTCGTCGGGAATAAGCGACGAAGATGGGTAGCGCTTGCACCCCTTGCTCTGAAAGAATGCCAAGAAATCCTCGCGAATCTCGGCTGTAGTCATGTATTTGATGTCGTTGCCCATGTCTCTCCTTGCATAGATGGCAATGCAAAACCAGAGAATTGTAGCAGGGAACAAGCATCATGAGAATGACATGCCTCTTTTTACACCTGTGCGCCATCTAGAAGGGATGACAAGAGAGAAACGTCCCCTGTCACCCCGCTATCCTATCGTGAATACGCGCGAGGGTACGACGAAGCAGTCGAGAGACCTGAACTTGGGAAACACCCAAGCGCTCCGCTATCTCGACTTGAGTGAGGCCCTCCTCGAAACGCATGCGGATAATGTCCTTCTCGCGTGACGAGAAGTCACGTATGGCATCCTCAAGCAGCATGCGATCGTCAGAGGACATGAGGTCGGCATCTTCAGTGGCGAAATGGTCGATGACCGATGGGGCATCATCCTCGGCATCACTTGCACCTTCAAGCGGAACCGAACTGTAAGCACTCGACGACTCCATAGCCTCGAGCACGTCCTCAACTGACGCACCAGCACGCTCGGCAATCTCGGACACCGAAGGAGCGCGCTGCAACTCGGCGGTGAGGTCCTCGCTCACCTGGTTGATCTTTGCCGAGAGCTCCTGAAGACGACGCGGCACACGAACCGACCAGCCCTTGTCCCTGAAATGCCGCTTGATCTCACCCATGATGGTGGGCGTGGCATAGGTGGTAAACTCAAGGCCACGGGACGGATCGAAACGGTCGATAGCCTTGATGAGACCGATTGTGCCAACCTGTACGAGGTCATCGAGCGGCTCGCCCCTGTTTTTGAACTTGAGCGCAAGATAGCGAACAAGGTTGAGGTGATTCATGACCAGCTGCTCGCGAGCTTGAGCATCGCCCTTCTCGCGATAGCGCCGAAACAGCTCGCGTGTACGAGTCTTGTCCCACGCGAGAACACCAGAACGTGAACGGCGACCAGTACGCTGCTGCTCTTCCATGCCGCTAGATGCCATGAACGCCACCCACCAGCTTCGTCACGTGAAGCGCGGACCCATCGGGCGCAAACTCGTACGTGTCACTCACGGCCGAGAGCAAGACCTGAGCCAGACCAACCTGTTCCGCAACGACGGGGTCAGCCTCTACGCTCGCCTCGCCAAGCGAGAACGACATGCTCAGCGCATCCGCAGAAACGTCGAACGATATATCGCAAACGTCGGGACGAGTCGCACACGCATAGACGAATGCTTCCTCAGCGGCCATACGGGCATCCTCGACCTCTTCTACGTTCATGGAGCAGAGCACAGCAAGGTTCGCTGCCATCATGCGCACTGAGCGCGCAAACGAGGGACTTGGTGGAACGCAGAGCATTACGCGCGATTCCGTCATGACGCTACACCTCCCCTTCGGTGTCACCATAGGTGAAGTAGTCACGCTTCGGCTCTACCTGTGGCTCGGACGACTCCGCCTCCTTGTTGCCTCGTATGCGCTTGACCTCCACCGAGGATTCCGACTTCTCAGCGAGCTTGCGCTGCCGCTTGCTCTTTGCTCCCGTAAACTTGCCAACAACACCGGCAACACCGCTTACGGCACTATTTGCCGCTTTCGACACGGTGCTCGTGACGTTTGATGCAGTATCGGTGACGGATGAGACATCCACGAGGATATCGTTCACGGACGCAAGGTCCACCGTGACGACATCGATGGCCGTGGACGCCTTCTCGATGAGCGGCTGCACCTCGGCGACAGCGGGTTCGAGGTCATCGACCATCGCATCAACCTTAGTGACAATCGGTTGCAGCTGCTCAATGGTCTCATTGGCATTCCGAACGATGTCGCCCGCTTCCTTGCCGACGTCATCGACCACCTGTCGTGTCTTGCGCAGCGTCTTCGTCAGTTCGAGCACCGCACGAACCCCGACGACGGCGAGGACGGTGAGTGCAATGATGAGCAGCTGCTTGAAGACTTCAGTAATCCTGCTCAGTACCTCCATCATGTCCATGTCGCTTCCGAGCCTTTCTTTCGTAGGATAGGGACCTCGTCCCCAAACATTCACATACAAACATTATTCTAGCTCAAATTCCTTCAGTGTGCCTTTCAGCCGCAAACGGTTCCCGGGGAGCAGTTGGCACACAGGACTGCGCACGGTCGCGTGCGGTCGCCTCGAGACGCCAAGCCTCCCAACCTCGCGGCCCAGGTTGATAGAAAGCCCCTCGTTCGAGTCCATCCGGAAGATAGCGCTGCTCCACCCAACCCTCCGGATAATTGTGCGGGTAGAGATACGGCCCATACTCGTCCGACCCTGGACGGTGACGGTCACGCAAATGATTGGGCACCTCACGCCTAGGGCCAGAGCGCACCTCCGCAAGCGCGGCATCGATGGCAGCCTCGGCAGCGTTGCTCTTTGGTGCGAGGCACATGTAGATAACGGCCTGCGAGAGGTTGATACGACATTCCGGATAACCAATGACCTCGGTCGCCTTGAATGCTGCATGGGCCACGAGCAAAGCTTGCGGGTCCGCGTTGCCGATGTCCTCAGAGGCGAGAATCATGATACGTCGCACATGCTGCAGGGTGATAACGACAGGGGCTTCATTCCCCTCCCCCTCGTCCGCCGTCGGGGTAGCCATCTGGCTCGCAAGTTCAAGGGAGGTGAGCGCTGCGCGTCCATCCCCACCTGCAAGCATCACGATTTCGTCAAGGGCGTCATCCGCAAGCTCGAAGGCTCCCGCAAGCCCCTCCTCTGCAACGAGGGCTCTGCCCACAAGCGTCCTCACGGCTTCATCGTCAAGTGCCGTGAGCTCTACCACGCGCGATCGCGAGATGAGCGCCGAGTTGACCTCGAAGTAGGGATTCTCCGTAGTGGCGCCGACGAGTACCACGGTGCGATTCTCGACGGCATGGAGCAACGCATCCTGCTGCGATCGATTGAATCGGTGAATCTCGTCCACAAAAAGAATCGTGCGTCGACCCATGGTCAAAAGCCGCGAGTCCGCAGCTTCGATTTCGCGGCGCAGGTCCTTCACCGTTCCCGTGATGGCCGACACTTCCACGAACTCGGCATGCGTGGTGTGGGCTATGATGCGCGCCAGCGTCGTCTTGCCCGTGCCAGCAGGGCCGTAGAGCAATACCGATGAGAGCGTGTCGTGTTCGATGGCAAGGCGAAGCCACGAACCAGGGCCTACGGCAGCCGCTTGCCCCACGTAGCCGTCAAGCGACGTGGGGCGCATGCGCGCGGCGAGCGGCGCGTTACTAGTTCTGATCTCGTGTTCCATCTGCGAAAAGAGTGTGTCCATGCGAACGATTGCACCTCGCTCTGTGGCTAGCGTACGTCAGAAGCTGTGACCACCGCCACCGCCTCCCCCGCCTCCTCCGCCGCCACCACCGCCTCCGCCTCCGCCGCCGGAGTCGTGGTAGTGACGCACGCTCTTCACGAGGCGTGCCGCTCCTACGTGGTATTCAGGAAGCGATGCCATGGCGCGAAGCTCCCGCTCGGTCGCAAACTTCTTTTGCAGGTGAGAACGAGAAAGATAAACGAAATAGAAGTTCGCCAGTACGCCTAGAACCACAGCAATCAGTGCGTTCGTGATGTGCTTGACAGGACGCGCGATGACACCTCCCTCGCACTTCGCCAGGATTTGCGTGAATGCCGCATCGGCACATGCGTAGTAGTCGCCGCTCGATGCGAGCTTGTATATGTTGTCGGTTATGGCACGCGCATCCGCACGCGATATAGTGCTGAGACCGGCTTCATTCACGTAAACGTAAATATTGCGATTGAACATATCGATGACAAAGATAACAGCAGGCCTGCTTCCAAACTCCCGGTTTACATAGGCCTTGCAGAATCTCTCGGTCGGTCCTCCGGGGTCCTGCGTCGTAACGAACGCGACATCCATGTACTCGGTGAGCGTCGCATAGTCAGCCTTGAGCCTATCTTGCTCATCCTTCGTAAGGAGCTCGGCTTGGTCGTCTACCCTGAACGCTTCACCCGCAGCGAGGGCAAACGTTGGCACCAGGCTAAGACTCGCAACGACGGCAACGACCAGCAAATAGAACCTACGCATGATGATTTTTTGCATCCCCTACACCTCCTCACGGTCGAAGAGCTTGGGCAGGGGACGCGTGGTACCAAGGTTGTATACATGTATCATCGACACCGATGCCGCGACTAGGCCAGCGATGCACACGGCATCTCCCAAGTAATACCATCCGTCGTTCACCGGCGAGATAACCACAATTGCGGTGTTGAGCGCCACGGTAAGCAAGAGCAACACGGCAGCGACTATGCCATGCGTGAGCTTCACCCTCCTGTGCCAGCCAAGCACCCGAATCAGCAGAACCACGGTAAAGCACAACGTCACCGCAGAAACGATGTATTTTGCGAGATCCAAAATGCCCCCGTCACTGAAAATGCTGCTAAAGAAGCCCATGGAGCAGATACAGACAATTCCCAAGAAGAACACGATAGATATAACATCCGATACTTTCGTGCGCTTTCCGCTGTGACGACTCACCCGCTTTTTTCTCTGCTCCTTCTCGCTCGAGCCCTCGCCGCCGTTCCAGCCCTTGTCCCATGTATGGACCTGCGTGTCATAGACCCGCTCCGCACCCTTGCGCACACCATGCACCATGAGGAAAGCTGCCAAGAGGCTGATGAGGGAAGTCACGAGCGGGGTCGGCTGCACGAGCAACTCGAGCAGCGCGAATATTGCAAGGCCGACAAGCACGCAACCCAACCCGAAGAAGCGCAGGTCAAGTGGCAAATCCGATACGACCTTGCCCGACTCGCCGTTGATGACGGCATATGCCACGCGGTCATCCTTGCGCCAAGTGAGGAACCACAGGGGAAAGAGGGTCGAATGATGCCCAGTTACTTTGGCCGATATGCTCGCAGTACCGGTCATCGAGATGCTATCGCGACCGACAACCTCCTCGGTGATGGCACCAAGCATGTTCTCCTGTGCCTGGGCAGCAGCGTCATCGTAATAAAGCTCAGCAGGAGTGGTCGAGGCGTCAGCATAGAACCCCGCGAGATAGGCCGCATTGAAGGGTAGCTCCTTCGAGGTGTCAAAGGGCAGCACTCGCTCGGAGATTTCGTCATCGAGGTAGCGGCTACCATCGTTGGGCGCCCCTCGTCGGTATTGCCCGCTGATGTCGACGTCGTACGCATACGTGTTGACGACGTCATAGCGCCTGGTCCTCTTTACGGTCTTTTCGCCTTGAACACTCGCCTTGCGTTCGAACTGGGCGTCGTACTCATAATATGGCGTGTAAATGCCCGTGAAGCGCTGGAGGAAGGACGGATCCCTGAACTCTCTTGGCAGGTATAGAACGCCCTTGGCGTATTTGCCGTACAGCTCGCAACACTTCTCCTTGCTAACCTTAAAAGGTATGATTCGCTCAACCTCACACTCAACGCCTGGTGCCGCCACCATGCTTTGTCCGCCACAATAGGGGCAGAATCCCACCATCGAGTCATCAGTGGATTCCAGCTCTGCTCCGCAGTTCTGGCATGTGAAGCGCGCCATCTCCGTATAGCGTGGGTCCACGGCGACGCCTCGCTCTCTCACGTCGAAAGCCTGTGGATCCATCGTGCTCTCACAGTGTTCGCAGCGCATCTGCTGCAGCGACACGTCAAAGACCATGCTGCCCCCGCAGTTTACGCAATGAAATCCCATCGTCCCTCCTTTCGCCTTCCGACCATCTAGAAATGTTCGCGACGCGGGAAGAGCCGCTTCGCCCCTGGAAACAGGTATTCCAGGATTGCCATGCAGTAATCGTCGGTCATCGACGAGATGTAGTCTACCGTCGTGAGGTCGAGGTCATGCTCCCAGTCATAGTGCTGTCCGTAGTGAGAGAGGCCTTGCTCCACGAAGCGTACGTGATGTCGAAAGACGGGCGCCTCAGTGCGACCCAGCGCAAGATCGTCGTATACCCGCTCGTAAAGACGCTCGAAAAGCTCGCCGATTCCCCGGTCAAACTCACCGTTGACCTCAGGTGCACCATAGATAATCTCGTAGTTCTCGCGCTTGGCTCGGCGCATCTCGGCAAAGCCCTCCTCGCTCATCGCGATGCGCGGACGTCCCACGCTGTGCTCCACCACGTCAGAGATGAGCGCACGAAGAGCCCACGAGTTATAGGCACCACCCATCCCATCCGCAAAGCTGTTCTCGTTGCAGAGACCTGCACGGATGGCGTCCTGACGGTCCTTGCCTACATAGGCAATGATGTCGCTCACGCGCACCACGCAGCCTTCCAAGGTCGAGGGGGCCAGATGCTCGATCGCTGCGTCGCCGCGTGACCGGCAGTCCTCCACCATTGCGTCGAACTCACCGAAATCCGCGAGATTGCTCGTACGCAACACCTGTTTCTCGAACTCACCGTTATGGCAGATAATGCCATCGAGCGTCTGTAGGCTCACGTTGCGCCCGTAGAGCACGTCGAGAACGCGTACACTCTGTACATTGTGAAAGAACCACTTGCCTGTGCGCGCGTGATACACGTCGTTGAGCAGCCGCTCACCTGCATGGCCGAAGGGCGTGTGCCCGATGTCGTGACCGAGCGCAATGGCCTCGATGAGGTCCCCGTTGAGACCCAAGGCGCGTCCGATGTCGCGGGCGACGCGGGCGACAAGCTGCACATGTAGACCACGCCGCGCGAGGTCGTCGTTCTCACGGAAAGAAAAGACCTGCGTCTTGCCCGCAAGCCTGTTGTAGGCAGGCACATGCATAATCTTTTCGGCATCTCGGACAAATGCTGGGCGAAGCTCCGTGGAGCGATCGCGCGCAACGTCCTCACGGCGAATCGCGTTAGCATCAGGAATGGCCCACGGGCTCCGCTCCTCGCCACGCATATATACACGAACTTGTTCTTCCGCCTCACGGGACAGCTCGCCCGTCAGTGTGGGCGCAAACGGATTTACGCTCATACGACCCCTCCCCCCTCACGACAACAAGCTTAGTATACTCGCGCTTGGCACGCTACGGCAACGTGTGACCGCTAACCCACAGCGGGATCGTGGTCAAAATTGACCACGATCCCGCTGTGGGAAAGCAATCAACCCTGTATTACTTGCGACGGCGGCGACGGCCAAAGGCCACTGCCGTGACGCCGGTGAGAGCGATTGCCGCGACGGTAGCGATGCTCGTCGGGTCGCCCGTCTTGGGCGTTGCGCTCCTCGATGTGGTAGTTGAGGTAGAGCCACTAGACGTGGCTGCGGTAGAGCCGCTGGGCTTCTTGCTGTCCGGGGTGGTCGGCTTGCGGGTGTTGGTGAAGGACCAGGAGTTCGAGCCGTCGACGTGCACCTCGGTCTTCGTGAACTCGGAAGGAACGTTGACCTCGTCCACATGCCACTTGTCGGCCCCAAGTTTATCTGCCGGAAGCTTCCTGGCTACCTTGGTTTGGCCGCTTCTGAGCGTGAACTCGGCTATGCCGTCGTGGAACTCCATGTCGCCATAGGTGCCGTTGACGTTGGCGGCCACGGTCTTTCCGTCGCTCCTGAGCAGCGTGACC
>ONMP01000298.1 GCA_900318935.1 uncultured Actinomycetes bacterium | reverse complement strand
TTCACGTTCTCAGAGGAGTGGCGCAACGGGCATAACACGTACTTCTACGATGCGGATGCCAACGCCTACTTCGGCCAGAAGTCGGACGAGTTCGCCGCCATCATCGACGAGTACGACACCGAGATCCCCGATGATGTGCTGGCCGCGTTCCAGGCCGACTACGACATCAAGCGCGCCAACGTGGCCAATCCCGAGCTCATCGACATGCTCGACAGCTTCTTCAGCGTGGCTATCGGCCGTTAGCGAGGATGGCCTCCGAGCCGCCCTGGACGAACGCATCGATGAGACAGCGGGCCTCGGCCCATGCCTCGTCGTCTCTCGTGCTCTGCGACGCCATGAAGCAGCCATATGTGTGGAACTTGACCAGCTCGCGTGCGGCGGAGCTTGAATGGCCCGCGGCTACGAGTTTGGCGTAGGTGGGATGGGTCTCGAGCGTTGCCTCGTCGGCAAGCAGCAGCTCGATGAAGCGCGGCTCGCGCACGACCCCGGCGTACGGGCCTGCGTTGCGCATCAACTCGCAGAACGGGCGCTTGCCGTCTGAGCCGTCATGCTTGCAGAGGCCAGGTTGCGCGAGCTGAGTGAAGATGCGTCCGGAGAAGTCCCTGACCATGTCCTCGTACACCTGCGCGATATTGGGATAGTGTTTGTAGAGCGTGTTGCGGCTTACCTGGGCCGTGCGCGCGAGCTCGCTCATTCCGATTTGATCGAGCTGTTTGCTGCGCAGCAGCTCCACGAGCGCCTCCTTGATGTCGCGCCGTGCGCGCAATGAGCGTGCGTATTGCGGCATTGCATCCTCCTTTCGATGCGGCGTCTGCTGACATCCTGTACCAGAGAGGACAGATTGTCCATATTTGTGCACGACAGATTCCACTGCTCTCTTTACGATTAAAGCGCTAAACCACCGAGCTGAGGAGGCATCATGCGCGTGCTGCACTACTTCTTCTACGAGGGCTACGAGACGCTCGACATCATGGGTCCCATCGAGATGCTGGGCACGCTCAATGAGAACGGCGAGTACTTCGACGTCCATTACGTCTCTGTCGAGGGAGGCCCTATCAAGAGCTTCCAGAACTTCGAGATCATGACCGAGGCGCTGGCCGATGTGCCTGCGCCGGACATCATCGTCATCCCGGGCGGTCGCGCATCCGAGGAGGTCGCCCAGTCCGCGGGCTTCATGGAGGCGCTCACCCCGGCTCTCGAGCATGCTGAGTTCGTGCTGACCATCTGCACTGGTTCGCTCATGGTCGCCCGATCGGGCCTCATCGACGGCCTGCCTTCGACCACGAACAAGTTCGTGTTCGACTGGGTTGTGGGCGATTATCCGGCGGTCGACTGGCAGCGCAGCGCCCGTTGGGTGCATGCCGGCAAGTTCTACATGTCCTCCGGCGTCTCGGCGGGCACCGACATGGCCCTGGCGTTCGTCGCCGACCAGTACGGCGAGGATCGCGCCGAGTATCTTGTGCAGATGACCGAGTACATCTGGAGCAAGGATCCTGCCGACGACCCCTTCGCCAAGGAGTAGGGGAGCAACAAACCCGAATCGCATGCGGGCGGTCCACTCGGGCCGCCCGCTGTCGTGTGCCGTCCCGTTGCTGCGCTATACTCGATGCAACACGAAATCGCACCCTTAGGGAGCGCGCCGGGCTACCTGAAGGCGCGGGAGAAGCTCAACCCCGAGGCGCTGCTGTGCCTGGCGCAGCACCACGCCGCCAACGTGTACGCCGACGGCGACTACGAGACGTACAAAGGCATGCTGGTCGTCGCGTTCGACGGCAAGCCCACCATCCACAAGGTGAGGTAGACAACATGAGCGCCGACCCCCGTCATGGGGATCGGCGCTCTTTTTTCCGCCACAACCGCCTCCACCTGTTCCCGAGCGAGCGGGCTGGCACCGGCAAGCACGCCATCGCATATAAAAGGCGGCCCGTAATGGGACCGCCTCCGTACATGCCTCGTCGACGCCTATGCCGACGAATCCATCGACGCCGTCACCACCCCGTAATGGCGTCAACGAGCTTCTTCTGGCTCGCGTCGCTCATCGTCGTCTGCAGAACCTCGATGCGCCGCACGATCTCGGCGACGGCATCGGCCTCGTCGCGTTTCGGAAGCGGCTTCCTGCACGCCACCTCGCGCAGCGCGAGATACTCCTCGAAACGCTCGCGAGGGATGAGCACGCGGCCCTTGCCGACCTTCATCGAGGGGACGCTGCCGTCCTCGATGTCGCGGTACACGGTCGCCCTCGACCCGTAGCCCATCTTGACCAGATCGGACGGCGTGTAGAAACGCCTCACATCATCAACCATACCCTCGGACATATGAAAACACCAACCCATCCGGCACGTTCCGTCCCGGAACCTGCCTGGTATAGAGTTGGCGTTCACTCTGTCTTGTATGTCACGCGCACGACATACCGTCGTGCGGCGGGTATCTCCGAGGGTTTATCTCACGCATCTCGTCGGTGAAGCATGGCTCACGGTCCATGCCAGCCCTGTTTTAATTCGGCACCTACCCGAACTGCCGGTGGTGTGGCTCACCGATACGTATTATACCCCGAATCCAACCCGAACATTTGTCTCAATCGTTATCATCTATCTTGCTCACGACACGCTCACGAATGTGCCTCAAATGTGCCTCAGTTTGTGCCTCACCAGCCCACGCACATCCCGAAGCCCTCGTAGCAAAAGAAAAAGACCAGCTCATCGAGGAACTGGTCTTTCGATTTATGGTGGGCGTTACAAGATTTGAACTTGTGGCCTCTTCCGTGTCAGGGAAGCGCTCCCCCCCTGAGCTAAACGCCCGTGCTCTAGGGCTGATGTCGCATCAGCAAGTGAATAGTCTACCAGATTGCATTTCGCTGTCAAAGGTTTTTTAGGGAAGTGAACCCTATATGGATA
>ONMP01000116.1 GCA_900318935.1 uncultured Actinomycetes bacterium | reverse complement strand
TCGCCGCAATCGTCCCAAGTGCAGTCTGAGAACAGGATGCCGCCATTGACGGCTTCCAATTCCTCATCGGTCAACTGGTATCCTTCTTCTACAGCCAGCGCTAGCAGTTCCTCCGGGGTTTTGCACGCCTCGGCGCGTTTCTTAATGCTTTCAGGTACATCTTCGAAATTCATAGTTTCCTCCGTCTTGAACATGGCTTCTCTAGCTAATTGCATCATACACAATTTATGCTGTCCCTTAAAGGCACCGTCGCACTGCGTTGTTGCTGTTAAAGTCCGAGTTGGATTTGGACAACTTGGCGCGGGCATCTGGTGGGCGCAATAAGCAAAGAGGCCAGAAGCATATGCCTCCGGCCTCGTAATTCATGGTGGGCGTTACAAGATTTGAACTTGTGGCCTCTTCCGTGTCAGATGGCCCCGGAGCTGTAGTGGGAAAATACAAAATGTAATGAAACACCTGCTCAATGGCTGTTTCTAATGTTGGCGGCGCAATCGCAAAACACCGCAAAAAGCGGACTGTAGCGAAACGATTTGCACCAAATTTGCACCGGGTTTTGAGGTTCGGCAGACCCCGATTCGCGGCCACCTCTACTTCATGCGCTTGCGCCTGGCCTGCTTCAGCCAGTTCTTCTTGAACGTGCCGACGCCGCCGAAGAACTTGTCGTAGGTGCCGCCGTCCTCTTTGGCATCGTACTTCACGGCAGCAAGCTCGATGGTGCACAGGAAATCCGCCACTTGAGACAGGCGGTACTCGGTCATCGTCGTGCGCCTCCTCACGACAGCCTGCTTCGCCAGGACATCGTACACTGCATTGTAAAGGGCGCTCTTCACTATTGCCTGAGCGTTGTCGTAATAGACCTTTACATGATCGAATTCCTGGAAGTAGCCGAGGTGCTCCCTAAGAAAATCCGCGATGTCCCTCTTCATCCTCTCGGCGAGCTTTTCGGGGCCTGTGAATTCTCGGCGCTTGTACACGAACGTCACGTACTCGACTGGTAGATAGCGCACGAGCGCAGCAAATCCCGACAGGAGCTTCTTTCGTTGCTCCGGCTCCAAGTACCTGTAGTCGCCATGGCCGTTGAGGAGCGGCTCTGAATGAAACGGGATGTTCGGCAGGTCGGCGGTCGCGAGGGATCTTTCGTAGATGGCGACCTGCTCGGCAATGCTGGCTGCTTGGTCGTGAAAGACAAGCGTCAGCAGGAAATATCTCGTCTTCTCCGTTTTGTCGCCACTCTCATCCGCGAAAACGGATATCTCGCGCACCAAAACACCCCCTAATAAAAAAGTTGCCGGGGGACAGCCCCCGGCGCTTGGAGGTAGCCCTATCGAGCCACCAACTTTTTTATACCATATACGACTTTATATTGGAAGGTCATCAGGAGTTGTCACCTAAACGCTACATCTTCTGACCCCGACTCGCTCTGCCCTTCATAATGCTCTATCGCCCCCAGCGTCTCTTCGTATCTTTTGCGGGTCAAATAGCCTTCCTCGCGGGCTCTGTCTGCCGCCTCGCGAAGACGCTCTGTCATCAGCTTGCCCAAGCATGATATTATCGCCGCGCTTATTTCCTGGGAAGGAACGCCCTCGTAGGCGGTCGTGTCGGCTCCCCTATCCCTGACGACGACCACGAGACCATCCGGCTTCTCGCCCCGGTACCTCCGGGGGGTGGCCACGTAGATGCGGGCTGGATTCGTCGGCGCGAGGTCCAGCATCGCTATCACCGACTCACCGTACAGGTAGGCGCCTTCCCCGACGCGCGCGACGGATATCGCGTACGGGTCGTTCTGGTGCGGAACGTAGCGGGCGAGCCGGTAAAGTCCGTGGGAGACGTGCTCGAGCTTGCCCCTGTGAGCTAGCTTGGCAAGCTCGACGCTCGGCACGCCCATCCGCATTGCGTCGCGCGTCGAGATCAGGTAGTAGTTGTCCACAGCGTGCTCGTATATGTCATCGTAATAAGACATGGCACAACTATACCATTTCCGGTATTGTTGTGCCATATTCATTGCAATAGTTTCGTTTTTTCCATTCGCGAAAACATTCAGAACATCAGTGTCCGCAAATAAGAATGCCGGGGGATCAGCCCTCGGCGCTTAGAGGTAGCCCTACCTGGCCACCTGGTCTTTTATATAACATGCTTCCTTTGCTGTGAAATGTATCAAATATTGCATTTGTATACTACGTTAGCATTTCCAACAACAGGATCATACAAAATCAGTTTCAAGGATTAAGTAACTTCTTATCAACTTAGGGTATACATGTTCGCTTTGCACCAGGCGTATGCGCTGGCAATCGTCGCTGCTGGCGGTTCGCGTTCTTGCGCCAAAAGCCTGATTGGACAACGAGACCTGCACCACGGGCGAGCACCCTTAAGAGCAAGTTTCCCTCCTCAAACGCGAAAGACACTGCGTTCTACTGCAACCGCGTCTGCGGGGTCATCGCAGCGCGAGGTTTTCTGAGTTTTAGATCCGCGGCTCTGTAGGCCGCGCAACCCTCATATACCTAACTGACATTGCGCCTAAAGATCAATCGCGCAGATACGAAGACCCCGAAACCGCATCTGGTTTCGGGGTCTGGCTAAGCGATACCGCGTACATATCGTCTGCTTAGGTAAATGGCGTTGCGAAATCCTGTCCCGCAACCAGGGAGCGGGATCGCCGACCCCGCTTTCCGCAAACAAGCGCATTGGCTAGAAGGATATGCCCACCGATATTTGCAGCGCGTAGAATACGAAGCGTCCGGCAAGGATACCGGCGAAGGCGAGGATGACAGCGATCGCCGATGCCGCATTGCCGCCCTTGCCGAGCGCAGCAGCAATGACAGCCGCGCATGCGAGAATCAGGCAGGCAACTGCTACATAAAACGCACCGGACGCACCCGCAGCAAGGTCTGTGCCGGCTACGAAAGCGTTCGAAACGCTCCCCGCGCCTGAGTACATGAGCGCCAAACCTGCAACGGCCAGTACGGCGCCTATCACGGCAAATGCGATAAGCGCACTCTTGAACGTGCCGTCAACCGCCGCGTCGAGCGCATCCGAGAACGCCAGCACGCAAGCGCCCATCGCCGCACCGCCGAGCAAGGCGTAGCCGATCATCTGCGCGACAGGCCACGGCGTCGACCACGTCGGGATCGTGGCCATGCCGTATGCCAGCCCCATGAACACGGCAAACAGCACAGCGAGCACTGCAGTCGCGCAGACCAGGCCCTTGCGAGCGCCGCCGAGCTTGCCGGCAAGCCCCATTATCACATATGTGGCCATAGCCACGGCGAACAGTATCGCCACGGCCAGCTCGTTGCTCATCGGGGAGCGTCCCAGCCCGCCGAACACGCCGAACGCCGCCATAGGATTGGCCAAATGGAAGAACGCCGCAATGAAGCCGACGACCACCACGATTGCCGGGACGAGCGTCAGCTTATCGATGCGCGCTAGTTGTCCGTCGGAAAACTTCGCCGTGAAAAACGCCGCGGCGAGCGAAATGAACGCACCTGCGCCAATAGACGCCAACGTCGTGAAGAGCGCCAGGGGCAGTTCGTGGAATGCCGTTGCCATGTTACATCACCTCCAAGATGTTAGAAATCGCCACGTCGGTCGCAACCGGCTGCATGCTCACGCATTTCTTCAGGTACAGGTTGGGACCCGTGAAATCCTCCGCGGGCAACGGTGCAATATCGGCACGCCCCTCGCCGGAAGGCAGTTCGTCTATCGGCGCGAAGAACAGCGCACGTCCCGAGCACGCCTCGACGCAGATGGGCTGCATGCCGGCAGCTACGCGCTCGGCGCACCCGTTGCACTTCGCGGAATGGCCAATTTCCTTCGATACCGTCGGTGCGTCGTAGGGGCACGCCATCGCACAGTAGCCACAACCGATGCACTTCGCCTCGTCAACCGAGACGATACCGGTATCGGTATCCTTGTGCATGGCGCCAGTCGGGCACGCGTGCGTGCAGGCAGGTTCGTCGCAATGGTTGCACGACATCGACAGGTAGTATGTGTAGGAATCGGTCGTCCAGAAGCCGGCATCGTCTTGTTGCCAGCTGCCGCCCTCGACCTCGTACACATGACGGAACGAGAAATCGACCGGCAAATCCTTGTAGTCCTTGCACGCCAGCTCGCACGTCTTGCATCCCGTGCAACGCGTGGCGTCGTAGAAGAATCCGTACTGGGTCATGATTTACGCACCTACTTTCTTGACTTCGCAGATGCTGCTCTGCTGGCCAGTTCCCTTAGAGACAGGATTGACATGACGGCTGACGAGCGTATTGATGCAACCTCCCTTGTCGATGCCGTTCGGGTCAGGGTCGTACCAACCGCCCTCGGGTAGCGCAACGGCACCAGGCACGATGCGGTTGGTCACCTTGGCCAGGATGCGCACCTCGCCACGGTCCGTGACCACGCTCACCGTATCGCCGTCGGCGATCCCGCGCGGCTCGGCGTCGGCGGGATTGATCCACAGCTGATGCGTCGCGCTCTTCTGAATGACCTCATTGTTGGCGTAGGTCGAGTGCGTGTGGGCGCGGTAGTGGAACGAGAACAGCTGCAGCGGACGCTCGTCGGTCTGGGTTCCCGCGCCTTCGAAACCTGCAACGTACGCGGGAATCGGCACGATGGCGTCGCCCTCGGGCAGCTCCCACTCCTTTGCCAGCTTCGCCAGTTCGGGCGAGTACACCTGGATTTTGCCCGTTTCGGTCGCAAGCGGATTCTTCTCGGGATCCTCGATGAACGGATCGGTGCTCGCGTCGATGTCGACCTTGCGCTTGTACATGCCCATCGCCACGCCCTCGTCGTAGGTGGGAAGGCCGTCGACCTGTTCGCGCAGTTCATCGTAAAGCTTGCGACACCAGTCCTCGCGTGTCATGCCACCCTCGGAGTACTCTTCGTAGACTCCTAGGCGCTTGGCCAGTTCGCCGCACACCTCGTACACTTCGCGGCGCTCATACAGCGGTTCGCGGATGGGCTGGCCGAACCAGATACCCAAGCTGTCGTTCATCTCGCCGGCGGCTGAAAGCGAATAGGTCTCTTGAGGCGTCAGATCGGGCAGAATGATGTCGGCGAACTTCGCCGAAGGCGTCATCATCACGTCGTAGCATAGGATGAACTCACACAGGCTATCGTCGCGCAGGATCTCGGCCGTGTAATTGATATCGCCATTCTGACCTGCTGGCATGTTGTTGCCATAGTTCACGAGGAACTTGATGGATGCGGGCAACGCATCCGCGCCCTTGATGCCATCCTTCTTGGCGGTGAGCGCCGGACCGTCCTTGATGGCCTCGGGCCACAAATAGTTGGGAAACTGAGCCTGTATGGGATTGTCACCGGTCGGCAGCGAGGACAGAGGGAAACCCGCATTGCCCTCGTGGGTGCCTGCGTTGGTGCCGGGCTTGCCCACTTGGCCTACCAACTGCGGCAGCAGCATGACGGCGCGCGCCGCGAAATCGCCGTTGGCATGACGTTGCATGCCCCAACCCTGTGCGACGAACAGCGGTTTCGCCTCGCCGATTTCCTTGGCAAGCTGTTTGATGCGAACCTCGGGGATGCCGGTTATCCCGGCGGCCCAGGCAGGAGTCTTCTCGACCATGTCGTAGCCCTTGCCCATGATGTAGGCGTAATACGACGAGTTCTTCGGCGCGCCCTTCGGCAGCGTGTCTTCGGTGTAGCCCACGCAGTACTTCTTCAGGAACTCGCGGTCGGTAAGGCCCAGCTCCTCGAGTTCGTGTGCGATACCGGCCACGAGCGCCGCGTCGGTGCCGGGGCGGATGGGAATCCACTCGGCGCCCTTGTTGGTGGCGACCTCGTTGCGGCGCGGGTCGATCATGATGACGCGCACATTCTGCTTCTCCATGGCGACGTTCAGGTCGTAACCGGCACCGTCACCGCCCATACGCATATCCATGACCGAGTCTCCGAACAGCACTACGAGCTGATTATTCTGTAGCGACTTAAACGAGCGACGACCCCAGCTGTCACCGTAGGTGAACGGGTTCGACCCGAAGTTGATCGCGCAGTTGGAGTAGTTGCCGTAGCGCGTGACCTCGCCGCCCAGAAGGTTGAACAGGCGGAAGAACGGGTTGTTCATCATGATGTTCTGCTCGACGCCCGAGCATTCCTGGATGAAAATCGCCTCGTTACCGTAGGTCTCCTTGATGCGCGTGAACTCGCTTGCGATGGTATCGAGCGCCTCGTCCCACGTGATCTGATCGTAGACGCCCTCACCGCGCTTGGTGCCCTCACGGCGCTTCAGCGGGTAGTTCAAGCGGTCCGGATGGTCGAGCCAACGTCGGATCGAACGCCCGCGCAGGCACGCGCGCATCTGGATGTCACCGAATTCTGCGCTGCCCGTGTTGTCGGACTCCACGTATTTGATGGTGTCGCCAACCATGTGGAAACGCAGCACGCACGCCCCGCCGCAGTTCACGTGGCAATGGGACCACACGATGCGCTCGTCGGAGCCCTCGTCTGCAAGCGCTTGCCCGACGGCACCAGACGCTTGAGGCGCTACGGCACACGCGCCCACCCCAACTGCGGCAGCAGCGCCGACCGCACCCGTTGCCTTCAGGAAGGTCCGCCGTGTCAAATCGGTCTTTGACATATACTCCCTCTTTCATTAGTAGTCGATAAAAATTCCGTACTTACAATGATGAAAGAGGCGTTGGCGTTTGGCAATAACGCAGTAATAGTGGATGTGCTACGGTTTTACGTAGCAAGTCAAAACCGCGAAAGCGAGTTCAGTCCCACAAAGAGAGTCACAGCTCGTGATACAAGTCGGGTTCGTGAGCCACCATCCAGAGCTTCAAGTCGTCAAGGATGGGAATGAGGCTGCGTCCGGCATCGGTAAGCGAATAGTCAACGCGCACTGGCATGGTATCCTGAATCTCGCGCGCCACGAGCCCGCTCTCCTCGAGTTCGCGCAACGAGTTCGCTAGCATCGTAGGACTTATCCCGGTCACCAGGCGCTTAATGTCGCTATAGCGCAGCGTTTCATTGTAGTGGAGCGTGCATAGCACCTTGATCTTCCATTTGCCGCCGATATGACGAAACATCGCATCCGCAGGGCAGGGATCGAGACACGGGCAATCTTTGACTATGTTGAGCCGCAAATCCATTTCCATTGTGTTCCTCCCCGCCGCCGCAAAGAGTCCGCCTAAGTGCTTCAATGGCTAATTTGATACAGATAATATATCGAATACATCATCGGTATGGCAAGGGAAACCGCGTTCGAGGTAAGCAGGCGCTCGAATCAAAAGGATCGTTTTGTTCTCGACCGACAACATGCGCACGGGCGAGCACCCATGCCAGACGGTTATTGCGCAGCGAGGGTGAAGGTCAGCTTCACGGGATTGTTGTCGCTGTAGGCGAACCCGGCATTGATGTTCTCGGCGGTGGCGGTCACGTTGTCAGACACGATAAAGCCATCCACGGCCACGCGGTAAGTGAAGCCCTCTTCATAGGGGATGTCGACCCCCCGGCAGGTTGCAACGTCCTCGATGTTGCCGGCCCGCACGACCGAGAAGCCGCTTGGCAGTTCCGATTCGTCCAGAGTCGAGACCCAAGGCGGCACCTGCTGTTGCGATTCGTACATTTCCAGACTACCGCACAGCGCGTGGTTCCAGCCCATTACAGTTCTAATCGGCCTTAATCGGATTTCGTTTGATGCTCCGCCCCGAAGGGGCTAGCATCGGATGCAGCCCCGAGGGGCCGCCGACCGGCCGCCCCGCATGGCCGTCTGCCCCTGCCCGCCCGAGGGCCCGGGGGGTGTTGCCAGCGGGAGCGGTCGCCATCTTGTAGCACTGCTAGGAACCTGCCGGACGATTGTCACGGCCATGTAATGTGGGTGTCGCAGCGGGATGGCCCCGGCCGGCCTACCGATTGGAGGATACCACATGGGCAGGACCAGGAGCATCATCGCCAAACCCGAGGCGGTAGTGGGGCTCGACGTGGGGAAGTTCTCGCACTGGGCCTACGGCATCGGCGCGGCCGGCGAGGTGACCGCCGACTTCCCGGTGGAGAACAGGGAGGGCGCGCTCGACTCCTTCTTCGCCTCCGTCGAGCCCGGCACCCTGGTCGTCGTCGACCAGGTCCGCGACATCGGGGCGCTCGCCATATCGCGGGCCAGGCTCGCCGGGCTCGACGTCGCGTACCTGCCCGGCCTCGCCGAGCACAACGCGGCGAAGCTGTTCGCCGGCGACGCCAAGACCGATGCCCGCGACGCCGAGGTGATCGCCAAGACGGCGCTGGGCATACCCGACGCGCTCAGGCCCGTCCCGGGCGGCTCCGAGCTCGTCTCGGCCGCCAGGCGCCTCGCCTCGCAGCGCGACTTCGTCATCGCCGACTCCACCCACGACAAGAACCGGCTCCGCGCGATCCTGCTCGAGAGCTGCCCGGAGTTCGAGTCGCTGGTGGACCTCTCGGACGAGCGGCAGGTCAACCTGCTCGCGAAGGTCGGGGGCCCGTGGCAGATAGCCGACGCCGACCCGAGGGCCGTGGGCGCCCTCACGAGGGGCGCGCGGCGCGGCGCCATCGACGCGCTCGTCGCGTCTGTTGCCACATTACCTGATCGAACGCGAAGCAGATTACATCGAGCAACGGAAATTGTCGCATCTCTCGTATGAATGGGCGACTTGCTCGATTCCCATAAAGGGAGAAACGTACATCGACTACCTGAATTGCCTGGACAACACGGATTCGATGCATTTTGTTGAAGAGCGCGAAGATGAAAGCGACGTGCTTGTACTACGCCTGCCCTCCTGGTGGCAAGGCACCGAAGAAGAAGAGGCCGGGTGTTTTGACTCGCTTGTCGAGATAGCGCTCATGCAGCTCATCGACATCCATCTGATGCACGTCAAGACATGTTCCGGGAGATACGGAATTCCACATCAGGAAGCGTCTTGGGGGATATCGGCGCTCTGGTTATCGTATTGCAACCGCTTCAGCGGAGCTCGGATTGCGTTCTGCAAAGGCTGCGGACGCCCGATATTCGTCACCGGAGAACGCGGCACGCCACGCGAATACTGCGGTGAGAAGTGCCGGTCCTGGGCAAGGAGACATCCGGGGGAAGTTCGGGGCCTCAGGACGTCGCTCAAGAAGCGCTAAGGGGAT
>ONMP01000009.1 GCA_900318935.1 uncultured Actinomycetes bacterium | reverse complement strand
ACAACGAGCTGCCACGACACTTCGACCTTGCGCGGTCTCGCACGATGCTCGTGCTGGGAAATGACCTCGAGTCGATCACGTCGTATCTTCGTGGCCTGCTCGAGGCGTGCGAGCGGGCGGGCGACGAGGCATATCGATTCGTCGACCCCCAGCGCGTTCTCGGCCAGGTGCAAAGCGATTTGGTCGTGCGGGACGAGGAAGAGGTCTGTGCCTTCGTGCGGGGACTCGACGATGGTTCAGCTCCAGGGCGTGTGGTCGTCTTTACCAGCATCGTGCAGACGGTCGCGGCCCTTCCCGAACGGGAGAGCGCGGTGCTGCAGGGTTTCTTGGCTACGGAACGTGATGCCGAGACGCGTGCTTTGGTGGTGGCCACCGAACTCTGGCGCGCAAAGTCGCTCTATGCGGACTGGTATCGGGTCGTGACGGCATATTCCAGTGGCATATGGGTGGGAGGTGGCTTCGCGGACCAGACGACGTTTGCCTTTGGCAGACCGATGCCCGAATACCGCCAACCTGCGGCTAGGTCAGACGGATTTCTCGTGGTGCGCGGCGTCGTCGAGGGGGTGCGTCTCCTCGAGGACGCGGCCGACAAGCAAACGGATAAGCCACAGGGAAGGAGGTGATGTTGCGGGAGCAATGACGGCAAAGAGAGTCGTAAAGATCAGGAGGAGAGGATGTTTGACCCACATGGGGATTGGATGCCCATCGGCAGCGTGGTGCGTCTGCATGGGGCGGAGCGCCTGGTGATGGTCGCGGGATACATGTCCATAGACGGCTCCACCAGCCAGGCGTGGGACTACTGCGGCTATCCGTATCCGGAGGGCAAGCAGGAGCCGACGGAGCTCTTCTTTGACAGGGGCGATATCGAGGAGACGTATCAATTCGGCTTTTGCGATGCCGAGGGGATGGCGTTCATCGCCCACCTGTCTGCGGTGGAGCCAGATTATCGACGCGAGCGTGCCCTCCGGGCCAAGGGAGGCGAATGATGGCCGGTGAGATTCGCATGGACTACGACCAGACGATGCGTACGGCACAGCAGCTACGCAGCGTGAGTCAGCTGGTTCAGCACGCGCAGGGCAAGCAGAGTGGCGTTCGGAGCGGACTGGCCTCATGGGAGGGCTCTGCCGCCGCAAAGGCCAAGCTGGCGCTCGCGACCGTGAGTGACGTGCTCAAGAGCTACGACAGTGCTTACTGGACGTTTGCGCGCTTCTTTGTGAGTGCCGCAGAACAGTTCACTGCCGCAGACGAGGGCATGGCAAGTGCGCTGCAAGCGAAGTGGGACGGCGCGTATGACCCAGGAACCTCCGTTGCGTGAGGATGCGGGAAGGGAGTGGTGCGATGTTTCGACTTGATGTGTCGGAGCTGTCCTCCGCTGCGACGGGCGTGCTCCAGGTGACCCAAGACATTCGCGTGGCATACGAACGTACGGACGCCGCGCTTAGCGCCGTGCTTCCCACGGCGGGAGGGCAGTGGTACAAGACGGGCAGTCTGGCGACGAGCCAGTTCAAGAGGGATCTTGGCGAACTTAAGGGTGGTCTCACCAAGTTGTCCGACGCGTTCGGTGCCGCGAGTGCAACCGCGTCAGGGACGCTCCTGCCGCAGTATGGGTCGGTATTGAATGCTGCCGGTGCGGGAGGGTCTGCGGGGAGCATGGTCTACTTGGACGAGGGCGTGTCGGTTGACGGTTCTGGTCAGTATCTGAGTGCGTCGTTCTCGTCTCTCGCTAGAGACCTCACTGCGGCCCGGGACTCGCTTGCAGGCCTTGAGGATGCGGCTGGGATAGCACAGCAGCTCGACTCCCTCGCGACGAGTGCGAGCAAGGCAAAGAGTCGCGTTGAGCAGACCCAGAACGCATTCTCGACCTACAAGGCATCGGTTGCGAGCTTTGAGGGCGAGTATGGCGCACGCTTCGATACTTCATTTAATGAAAAGAGCCTCTTGGCGAAACTCAACGATGGGGTCAAGGACGCCAAGGGTGTCTCTGGCGTCACCAAACATGGTTTCTCGCTGGGGGCAACCGCGGGAAAGATCTTGGATAACACTTGGGAGCCGTCTCAGACCAAACCTTTCGCCGAAGGGTTCTCAGGGAAGATGTTCGACTGGGCCAGACCTGAGAAGTGGCGTGAGGCATGGAATACCGCGACGGGAACGTCGTCTGCAGCATCTGCTGCCGATGACGTGGGCGACGCTGTTGCGGATGCTGCCGAAGCGGCATCGTCTGCGGGGAATTGGACTGAGCGTGCGAGCGCGGTAGGAAAAATTGCCGGATACGTTGGCGATGGTCTTTCGGTGCTTGGTATCGCTGTGGGAACGGCAAAAGCGTATGACGAGGCGGAAGGCGATGCGGCGGACAAGGCCGCCGAGGCAACTTACGCGGCCGTGAGCGGGGCGGCAAAGTTTGCGACGGGAAAGGCGGTCGGTGCGGCGGTTGGGACGATGGTGGGAGGTCCGGTCGGCACTGCGGTGGGCTTCTTGGCCGGATGTGCCGTGGACTTGGCTTGGAACTATGCGAGCGACTGGATGGAGGAGTCAGGCGCCAAGGACGCCATCGTGGGCGGTATGGCATCGGCCTATCGCGAGACGGGGAAATTGATCACGAGTGGTTACGACTGGCTGACGCATGCGCTTGGCGGATAGGCGATACGAAGGAGTGTGACTGCGATGGGACGAGCGGAACTGGAACAGGCCAAGTGGGAAAACCTTCAGTGGGCCGAGGCCTATGCTGCGCAAGAGCGTGAGCTTCGCGATTTGAGTGCTGCGGTCGAGTCAGAGCTACGGCACAAGCAGGAGCAGCTTGAGCTTGCGCGCGGTGCAAAAGCTGCCTGCGAGACGGTGCGGACGACGCAGTCAGGTCTCTTTCGTGACCTTGAGGATTTTGCTTCGAAGGTCTCGGGGGCACTCAACGAGCCGAGCGTGTGCCAAGGAATCGTCTCGACGTTCCAGGATGGCGAGGGGTTTGCGAACGGCGCGGTAAGTGCGGCCGGGAGGCTCGTGGAGGAGCTCGAAGGCAAGTGCAACTCACTAAGTGCCTCGGCGACGGACTACGCGAGCAGGGCACAGACCGCCGCTGACAGCGCACGGGATTGCTGGAACAACGCCGATCGGCTGCAGCGGGAAATAGACAACTGTCCGGAATAGTCAGAAAACGATAAAAAAGAAAGGCTGGTGTGCATTTATGATCACTACGCAAGATTGGCTGTCAATCGGCTCCATCGTGCACGTGGAAGGGCTCGACGGCCTGCTGATGGTCATTGCGTGTATGGTGGGCGACGAGTCGACGGGAAGGCTGTGGGACTATGCGGCCGTGCCGTATCCACAGGGTCTTACCGGTCCTTCGCGTGACGTGATGCTCAACAAGGACTCCATCGACGGGGTCTTTGCCTTGGGATTTCTAAACGCCGACGGCGAACGCATGCAGCAGCTGCTGTGCCAGGCGCAGACACGCTTTGAGGAAGACAAGCTCGTGGCAGGAGTGGGCCTGTGAGGGACAAGATCCTGCTCAAGGTGCTGCTTCCCGCCAATCGTCAGACGTACGAGTTCTGGGTGCCGATGAGTCTGCGTGTGCGTCAGGGCGCATGGCTTATCTCTCGCATTCTTGGCGCCCAGGAGCGGGCTCGCTATTGTGCGTCAGACGATTGCGATCTGATGTATGCGGAGGGAGTGTCGGCGGGCAGGCTTCTCGCACGTGAAGATATCTTCGGTTCGCTCGCAGCGGACGACCGCATCGTGGACGGATCATTGCTGGTGTTGATGTGAGGGGGAGGTCGGCATGAAGCTGAGCTTCGTGCGAAGGAGAAGGACCCATGCGCGCCAGCTTGTGGTCTCTCTGAAGCGTAGCGAGGTGTTGAGCACTCGCAAGCTTCGATGGCACATGATGCATGCGCATCAAAACCTCTTGACCTGCGATTGCGATGCGAGGCGCAGACGGTTGTCGTACGACGTGGAGGGGCTGACGAGTCTCAGAGGGTATCTCAAACGCTCGAAGGTCTCACATGCGGCGATCGTGCGCATGCTCGTGAGCATGACGCAGGTCGAGGCCTGGTGCATGGCGGGTGGCAACGGCTGCTATCAGCTCCTGTTTGACCCGTCGTATGTGTTTGTGGGAACAACCTGGGAGCTTCATTTCGCATTCTTGCCCGTGGATGAGGATGCGAGTCTGATTGGCAACACGCCACTCGTACTGCTTAGATGGTTGTCAGATGACAAGGTGTTGCAATGTTCTTCGCCGGAGGCCACGGAACTTGCCCGACGCCTCGCCGACTTCGTGGACGCGCAGGACGGAGTGTTCTCGCTCAACGCCCTTCGCACGTTCGTGCGCGAGGAGTGCGGCGAGGAGATTAACTGAGAGGGAGCGGATGGCATAAGCCGTCCGCCCCCGTCCAGGCTAGTCCCTGCACGCTGGGAATCAACGCTTGCGCCAGGGCATGCGCCGCTTGTTTGGCTTTCGCGGGTCGCGAGCAGCGGCGTCAGCCATGGAGCCTACGTTCCAAGCTGCGCTCGGAGCGCCTGCTATCCGAGTCTCGCACTGTGCACGGGCGATGGCCTCGTACGCTATGCGACTTCCGATGCCATCGCTTACGTAGCGGCTCGCACGATTGGCTGCGATGCCGATGCGGCTGGCTTCCGCGGCGGCATCGATGTTTGCTCCGAGGAAGATGAACTCCCATCCCTGCTCGCGCCTCTGTTCGATGAGACGCTTGACCTCGTCGTAGGTGCGGTGGTTGCTGGCGTTCTCCATGCCGTCGGTGATGATGACGAACATCACATGTTCGGCGCGATGGTCCTCGGGCAGGATCTGCTGTACCTTGGTGTGGTAGCGTACGGCATCGCCCACTGCGTCGAGCAGGGCCGTGCAGCCGCCCACATGGTAGTCTTCTGCGGTGAGGTCATGCACCTCGGTGAGAGGCTGGCGGTCGAGCAGTACCTCGCTGTAGTTGTCGAAGAAGACGATGGAGATGTTTGCCTCTCCGGGCAACGCCCGATTCTTCTGGAGTGTGGCGTTGAGACCACCCACCGTGTCGGCTTCCAGCCCGGACATCGAGCCACTCTTGTCGACGACGAATACCAGCTCAGTAAGTCCCTTCTTCATGATTGCCTCCTTGTGGCCGTGGGTTTCTTTGCGACACAAATGAAGCGTACGGCATGAAGTCCGCCAAGAGGTAACCTGACAGGTGACATTTGGAAATCACCTTTGCAGGCAGCATGAGTCAATGGGGGAGAATCCCAGCGCAGCACATCCATAAGCAACTCAATGATTTACGCAAACCCACGGCATTTGCACTCACTATAATGAAGCTAGCGAGATGAGAGGAGCGATCATGTACTGCAACAACTGCGGAACCCAGCTGAACCATGACCAGGCGTACTGCCCAGGTTGCGGAGCACCCATCTATCAAGCGCCCGCGCAACCGAGCTACCAACCTACTATGCGGAACCCCACGTCGACCGCGCTTATCGCAGTCTGCAGTGTTCTCGCTACGATTCTTGTGGGGCTGTGCCTCACTGCCACTGGCGTCATCAACTTTCGAGGCGCTCAGTCGGGAAGTGTAGAGCAAACGAAACCGAAAGCCCAGTCTGTCACCAGTGAGACTTCTGGCGATGACGAAAAGTCGAGCAACAAGGGCGACGTGCCCGAGAACGTCGTCATCAACGTAACTGCTCCAACTACATCGACACCAACCACAGAGAACGAACCCACGACGAGGGAAAGAACGCAGAGTGCTACGACCGTCATTGCCGTGCCCACTACGCCCGCACCGACAAACACGACTCCCGCGCCGAGTGCCCCAAGCGCACCGAGCACGCCTAGCAGCTCGGGCTATGTCATCTCCGGCGTCACCTCGTGCTACCTCTCTCGCGGTGACCTTAGCGGCTACAGCGACTGGCAGCTCTACATCGGACGCAACGAGATCTATGCGCGTTATGGGCGTGGATTCAAGAAATGGAACCTCCGCAACTACTTCGAGAACTGCAGCTGGTATTCCTGCCGATATGATGCTGATTCCTTTAATGACAACATGCTGAGTGATATCGAGCGGGCAAACGCTCAGACCATTCTTGACGAGGAGGATGCTCGCGGCTCCATCTACACCTACGGAGACGAGTACCTACAACCGTAGCCCTTACCTTCTCTGCTCGTCTTGCCAAACGACACACGGTTTCTCTTCGTAATCTAAATAAAGGCATAGTCTGAATAAAAAGCGGACGAATTTTCAGTTTCAAGAGAAACCGTGTGTAGTTAGTGGTGTGGGTTAGAATGACTCGACGAGAGTAAGTCCACGCTAACTAGGGAGTTCGGGTATGGAGACGGAACGGATTGCCATCGAGGGCATGCACTGCGCTAACTGCTCGGCGCTCATCCAGAAGGTCGTTGGCCAGATGGAGGGTGTCGATTCATGCGAAGTCAATCTCGCGGCAAACAACGGCACGATTACCTTCGATCCCGCCCGCACCAATATGCCCGCCGTCATCGAGACCGTCGTTGGTCTTGGCTACGGTGCGACGGTAATTCCACGAGAAGGACGTGCTGCCTTTGATGAGGAGCGGCACGCGCGTGAGGCAGCACAACGAGCTCGTGACATCCGCATGTTTGTGATGGCGCTCGTGTTGGCCTCGCTCGTCATGATCATAGGCATGACGCCTTGGGGCATGAGCCTCACCATGCCGCTTGCGACGGCCGTCTTTGGCCCCGAACACACCCACGAGCAGATGATGCTCGTCATGAACCTCCTGTGCATGGTGCTCACGATCCCCGTGCAATTCGTGGCAGGCGCGCGCTTCTATCGCGGTGCATGGGGCGCACTCAAGGCGCACTCGGCAAATATGGACACTCTCGTGGCGGTGGGCACGACTATTGCGTTCGTATACTCGCTTTACGTGACCTTTTCCCCTACCACAGCTGGTACGATGGCGCCCTTTGAGACGAGTGCCATGCTCATCGCGTTCGTCTTGCTGGGAAAGATGCTCGAGGCGCGTGCGAAGGGACGTGCGGGAGAGGCGGTCGAGTCGCTCATGAGCCTCGCACCCAAGGTTGCACACGTGCGCAGGGGTGGCGAGACGCTCGACGTGCCTACCGATGACCTGCGCGTCGGCGACGTGATGGAGGTTCGTCCCGGCGAGCGCATCCCCGCTGACGGTGTGGTCGTCTCTGGCTCGAGCGCCGTGGACGAGTCTATGCTTACGGGTGAGCCCATGCCGCAGGAGAAGGCCGCAGATGACGAGGTGACGGGTGCAACCATCAACGGTAACGGCGTTCTCGTCGTACGGGCCATGCGTGTCGGCGCGGAATCCACGCTGAGCCGCATCGTGGAGATGGTCGAGAAGGCCCAGGGATCGCGTCCTCAGATTCAGCAGTTGGCTGATCGCATCGCGGGCATCTTCGTGCCGACGATACTATGCATCGGACTCGTGACCTTTGTAGGCTGGCTTTTGGCGGCTGCGGCAGCTGGTGGCATAGACGCGGCATCGTTCGAGCATGCGCTCATGTCGGGTGTCTCCGTCATCGTTGTGGCCTGTCCCTGTGCTCTGGGTCTCGCGACACCCACGGCAGTGATGGTGGGGACGGGCATGGGTGCCGAGCAGGGCATCCTCATCAAGGATGGTGACGCCCTGCAGCAGGCGGGTCGCGTGCGCAAGGTTGTCTTTGACAAGACCGGCACGCTGACACAAGGCATGCCCATGGTGGTGGGCGTGGCGTGCGGCCCGGAGGCAGGCGAAGAAGACGTGATTCGCTTTGCTGGAGCGCTCGAGCGCGGTAGCGAGCACCCTCTCGCGCGAGCGGTGCTCATGTACGCTGCCGAGCATGACGTGGTGATACCCGAGGGGATGGTGACGGACTTTGAGGCTGTCACGGGTAAGGGGGTTACCGGTCGTGTGGACGGCGAGCGCTTCGGCTTTGGCAACGAGGCGCTCGTACACGAGCTTACGGGCGGCGGACTGCCCGCATGGTGTGAGGACTTCTCACGAACGGGTGCAGGAGCGCATGCCACGGTGATGTACCTCGTTTTTGAGGCGTACGGCGTTGCTGGCGCGATTGCGGCGGCTGATGCGCCTAAGCCGAGTGCGGCAGAGGGTGTGGCGGCACTTGGCGACTTGGGGTGCGAGGTGTATCTGCTTACGGGCGACGCGATGGCACCAGCCAAACACGTTGCAGCCCTAGTGGGTATCGATGAGGACAAGGTTCTGGCCGAAGTTCTTCCCGACCAGAAGGCCGCGACCGTCACCACCCTGCTTGACCCTGCGCATGTCGAGCTGGTCGCAATGGTGGGGGATGGCATCAACGATACGCCGGCTCTCGCTACGGCAGATATCGGCATCGCCATGGGTGCGGGATCCGATGCTGCGCTTGAGGTAGGGCAGATCGTGCTCATGCACGATGACGTGCGTGACGTGGCGCGTGCAATGCGCCTGAGTCGGGCGACGATGCGCAAGATTCACCAGAACTTTGCGTGGGCCTTGGGTTACAACCTGATTCTCGTGCCGCTCGCAGCTTTTGGCGTCTTGCCGCCCGAGCTCAGCTCTGCCTGCATGGCCTTCTCAAGCGTGAGCGTGGTCACGAACTCGCTGCTTCTTCGCCGCGCGTTCTAAACTCTCGCACACCCAGTTGCCGGCGTATCGTCGTCGCCATCTCGCTGACGTCCGATCAGAGACCCCTCCGCAACACGCCACGCTCGCCGCTGAACGACGTCCAGAAGGCCCAGGTCAGGGCCACCTACACCTACTGCGCCCACGCCGTCAGGTGGAAGTACGGCACCGAGCTGCCCGAGGGGATCAATGAGCTGCCCGGCCAAGAAGAGGTCTCGGCGGCCGTGGCGGCCCACAAAGCCACGCAGGAGGGCGCGGCGCCCGAGGGCCTGAAGGTCACCGGCATCACGCTGCTGCTCGACTCCGACACCTCGCTCAGGCTCTACTTCACCTGCGAGGGCGACGTCCCCGGCGTGACGCTCGACAACAAGGAAGTGCAGCCCGTGCAGCTCCCCGGCACGAGAAAGTACTACGTCGAGGCGAGCCGCATCGGAGTCAAGAACCTGCAGAAGAGGTACACGGTCTCCTTCGACGACGGCGCGTGCACCGTGGAGCTCGACGCGATGTCCTACGTGTACGGCGCGCTGAGGAGCGCGGGCTCCTCGCAGGAGCTCAGGGACGTCTGCGGGGCACTCTGGGCCTACGGCGAGGCGTTCACGGCCGAGTAGGCGACCACGCGAGCAGGACAGGCACAAGGAACGGAGGAAACGACATGGAGAAGACGCAGTACGAGGCCCTCGAGATCGAGGCCATCGAGCTCGGGGGCGAGGACGTGATCGCGACGAGCTGCGGGGCGTACGAGAAGCCCGAGGAGGAGACCCCGGTGGTCGACCCCTTCGGCTAGCCCCGACGGGCGCCCCTCTTGCGAGATCTGTCTAGGAGGCCCCTGCGTCACCGAGGCGCGGGGGCCTCCTTGGTGCCGAGTGCGTGGTTGCGAAACGAGTGCATGATTGCAAATCGAGTGCGTGGTTCTTGTCATCGAGAAGGCCCCGAGTGCGTGGTTCGACGCCCAAATCACGCACTCGGGGCATTTACGATGACGCAGAACACGCACTCGATTTGCGACCGATTCGGACGGGTGAGCGGGGTTTTGGGGCGATAAGCCTCCGCGCTTGCGCGGTGCGTGTGTTACTGAAGGTCAGCAGGTAGCCGACGTCGAGCCCGAGGGAGTCCAGGTAGCCCGCGACTTGGATCTCGCCGCCCTTGTTGTAGGCGGGGCCGCGCCACACCTTCAGCTCCACGACGTGCCGCTCCCCCGCGTAGTTGACGATGACGTCTGAGGAAGTCTGCTTGTGGTACTCTTAATTCATCTGTGAATTGATAGGGGAGTACGATGGCCATAATCAGAAACGAACGCTCGACGCGAGCTTCGAACAATACGCGTGCGGGGAACGACCCCGTCGTCGACGAGGAGCTCGAAGAGGAGATTGACTACACTTGGCATCCCAACGAAGACGAGTACGTCTCGCCGCTCACATCGGAGCAGTGGGCGGATTTGCTGAGGGACGAGTCGTTCGCGCAAAGTGATGCGGGCCGTGCGGTGCGCTGCCTCCGTGAGTACGGAGAGCCGGCTACCTTCCAGCAGCTGAGCATTCGTTATCGAGGCACAATGGGCCGTTACCGTCGCTGGCTTTCGGAAGCTGCCCAGATTGCAGGCGAGCGCTATGGCGTACCCGTCCCGCAGCAGAACCAGTATGGCATGGACGAGTGGTGGCCATTATTGTACCAGACGCGCAATGCGGGCAAGCCTGGGGCGGGTATCTTTGAGATGGCCCTGCGACCAGAGGTGGAGCAGGCCTTCCTACAGCTCGAGGAAGAGGAGCGCCAGGCGAAGCGCGCAGAGAATGCCCGGCAGCTTCAGCGCATCGAGAAGCTTGAACGCGCACGTCAGGAAGAGCGTCGGCGTGCGGCGGTCACACAGACTGAGCCAGAGATCTCTTCGATGACTGTCCCGCGAGCTGGTACGGCGGGAGAGCAGAGGTCCAATGCCACATCTGGGCTTTCGGCGGAGACGGATGCAACCTCGTCCGTGTTCGCAAATGTGGATTCCAAGGCAGTCGCGACCCAAGACCAGACCCAAGCAGAGGGCTCCGATGCGACAATGAGTTCGAGTCCGTCGCTTGCATCGGGTGTTGTTTCGATACCCATGAGCAGGTTTCGGACCCAAGAGGAGGGCAGGCAGAGGACTTCGGCCGAAGAAGGCGCAAAGCTTGTGGGCGAAGGCGCGCTAAGCCCTGCGGACAATGAGACTCACGCGCCTGTTGGTGCGGGGGGAGATGTCTCTGCGCCTGTCGAACAGGTACCTGCCGAACCGCTTCTGCCCGCCACGCGTGAATTCTTGAGCCTGATGAACGAGTCTCCCGTGCGAGGCACGCGGTTCGTGGGCCAGACGGAGAGAGGCGGTCGAGCAGTAGTCGATGCCGCCGCTCCTGTCGATTACGCACTGAGATATGCCGAGCGCATCCGCTCCGCAATCGCTCTCATGCGCGAGGCTGAGCCCACCATCACGTTGGCGGCAATTGCCCGAGAGCTTGGTGACGAGTCGGTCGAGCAGATTCAGAATGTCGTAAACGGCCAGACTATCCCAAGCTTTGCTTATATAGACGTTTTGCACCTGCGCGCGTTCCTCAACACGGAGCGTTTGGAAGTTCCGAATGGCATGGAAGACGAACTGCCCGCCTTCGTGACGCTGCATGAGGCATACGGCACTGATGGCGTGGAAGGCGTGCTGCTGACGGAGGTACCGCGTGAGCTAGCATATGTGGTGGATGACTCTGACGATCGGCGTACTGGAGTGATTATCCGCATGACCGATGTTCGCTGTGTTTTGCTTACCCGCCACGCCATCCGAGGTGCGGCGCGGCGCGGCGACAACACGGAGCTCGAGGCGTTCATCCGCATGGTAGATGAGCTTGATGGCTTTGCCCGCGAACATGACATCCTTCGTACGAGCAGACAGGTGACCGCTGCTGATTGGGATGATCTCGTGGCGGGACGCATCTGGCCGGGAGCTCTTCTGGTGTAGCTGTGATCGCTTTGATGCTGCGTCCTGTTGGGTGCAAGGTGTGCCAGTTGACTAACCGATAGCCACTAGCTCTTGGCCGAATTCGTCCTGCATGAACAATGCAAATTCAGGGGATCGTAGGGCTTCCATGAGTGCCATGACGCCCGCATCCTCCGCATTGTCCTGCTTAGTGGCTACTATGCTCGCATACTGCTTGGCTGCGTAGGAGTTGGATGCCTCGACGGCTATCGCGCTTGCGATATCAGGCTTCTTTGCGCTCTCCTCGACCTCGGTATTCTGTTCGGGGTCGGTTTTGGCCTCGCCATCGGTATCGTCGGGTGTGTCAGGTCCAAAGACGACATAGTCGACCTCGTCGAGTAGCCTGATGAGCTCGACGGGGTCAGCCTCGCGAAGATGCAGAAACCTAGGGTTCTCCGCGAGGTCGTAGATGCCCGCATCGAGCCTCTTTGGGTCGTTGAGCGTCAGAACACCCTCGCGATGCAGGAGCATGAGCGCACGACCCCTCTCCTCCGTGTTGTTCGGAACCGCAATCGTCGCGTCTTCCGGCATGTCTCGCAGATTGTCATGCTTGTGCGAAAAGACTCCGATAGGCTTATAGAAAACGGGGCCGACAACTACGAGTCCCGACTGTTGCTCGGCGTCGTAAGCGTTGAACTCGTTCTGACGCTGGCAGAATGCGGCATCAGCCTTTCCTTCTTTGCAGGCCGTGTTCGCCTCCTCGGGGGAACCGAATTCATTGACCTTGAGCGTTACGCGCGACTCTGCGAGCAACGGCGTGGCAAACTCGTTGAGGATAAGAGCGTAGGGACCGTCAGTCGTAGCCACGGTGATCGTGGTGTCTTTCAGCTCCTTCTTTTTATCAGCTTCTTCCTTGGCTTCCTTCGCTGTTTCTTCGCCTTGGGCATCCCCGCTTGTCGTACGTGCTCCCACGCCCGTGCAGGCTGCGAGCAGACATGACAATGCAAGTCCCACGACCACAAAGATGAGCTTTCTACGCACAACCATGACCATACCTCCCATCTGCTGTCCGTATTATAATAGCGTCTGTTGCACTGCGATGGGAAAAGAGGATGTATGTTACATCGAGACTATTTGCTTGAAGTTATCGAACAGTTTGTAAGCACCGTCTCACGGGCACTTGCTCGTGCGTTGCTCGAGCGCGACTTGGAGGCTGCGACGGAGGTAGAGGAGGCTGTGGCCGAACTCGTGCAGCTCGATCCGGACACGGCCATGTCGCTCTCACCTGACTCTCTCGTGATAATGATGCAACTTTCTGGTACGGGCGATGCCGTGGCGGGATATGCCGCATATGCGCTCAATCGGTTGGGCGAGGCCTACGAGCGCATGGGCGACGTGGGAACTGCAAACATGCGTCGCGATCAAGCCGAGGCCATTGCCGATGCCTTTGGGGCCGATGTAGACGAGATACCCGAGGAGCTGCGTGAGTTGGAGGCGCGTCTGCATCAGCAATAGCAGTCCGTTTGCTTATGCGCAAGGCGTGTAGGTTTTGACTCTCTGTAAACGTTTGTTAAAATACCAAAGATTGCACTAGCGGAATAGCAACGCTCGGATGGAGGTTTAAGCATGTACATATGTGGGTCCTTCCTTGTGGAGCGTTGGCGTTTTGATTTGTGTCTCAGGGGGTAGCTCTGTGACGCGGAGAGACTCTAAGGGGTGGAAGAGCAAGGTCTCGGAATGGTACCTCGGCGGTGGTAAGCGTGTTATAGATGTGGGTGTCTCGCTTGTGGCCGTTGCCGTCGGTGCCGTTCCTGTGGCCGTATCGAGCTTGGCCATCTTTGTGGAGTCTCCAGGCGCCCCCGTCTTTAGGCAAGAACGGATTGGCAAGAATGGCGTGCCTTTCGGCATGTGGAAGCTGCGTACGATGTACGCCGATGCCGAAAGGAACGTCGACCGCTATCTCACGCCCGAGCAACAAGAGCAATGGGCACGTGAGCGCAAGGTAGATGATGATCCGCGCATCACTAAGGTCGGCAACTTTCTTCGCAAGATTTCAATCGACGAGATTCCGCAGTTCCTCAATGTCCTCACGGGCGACATGAGCGTAGTCGGCCCACGTCCCGTCACTAGTGACGAGCTGATGTGGTACGGAGACGACGTCGATGAGGTGCTATCGGTGAAACCCGGCGTCACGGGATGGTGGCAAGCGTTCGCGCGCAATGGTGCCACTTGGGACAGCGGTGAGCGTCAGAGCATGGAGCTCTACTACGTACGTCATATGGGTTTGGCCCTCGACCTGCGCATATTCTTCCATACCTTTGTCGCCGTGTTTAAGCTTACGGGGAGGTAAGCCATGGTAGACATATGGGGTCGGTGGGAGCGCGAGCTCCTCGCTGACGCGGAGCCTTGGGAACTTGTGCGCGCGGCCGATGAGTCCGAGCGAGAGGATGCGGTCTCGCGTGACGTTTCATTCGGCACGGGTGGCATCCGGGCGCTCATGGGCATTGGGCCGAACCGCCTGAACCGCCTTACCGTCGCGCGCGCGTCGGCAGGCCTGGCAGCATACCTGCATGAGGTATGTGATCACGTGCCAGTCGTAGTCATCGCTCACGATACGCGCCATCACTCCGCAGACTTCGCCCGTGTGGCGGCGGGGACCTTCGCTGCGGCTGGCGTGCGTGCGCTGGTGTTTGCCGAGCCCTGTGCTACGCCGCTGCTGAGCTTTGCCGTTCCGCGGCTGGGAGCCGATGCCGGAGTGGTGATAACCGCCTCGCACAATCCCATGGAATACAACGGCTACAAGGTCTACGGCCCCTTGGGCGACCAGGCTACCAACGAGTTGGCGCATGCCGTGCAGTCTGCCATCCGTGAGATTGATCCTTTCACCGTGCCAGTGGAGTCCTTCAATCAGGCTTTGTCGGAAGGGCGCGTGGCATGGGTCGACGCTTCGCTGGAGGATGAGTATGTGCGTGCGGTGCTCGCGCAGTCGACCGGGATTTCCTGCGACAATTTGTCCATAGCCTATTCTCCGCTCAATGGTTGTGGCCTCGCTCCAGTGCGCGCCGTCCTCGAGGCGCGTGGCGTGCGCTATGCGCTTGTGGACAAGCAGTGCGAGCCCGATGGGACTTTTGCCACTTGCCCGCGACCTAATCCTGAGCGAGCGGATGCCATGAGTCTCACGATGGCCTGTGCCACGGAGCATGCCAGCGACCTTGCGCTTGCCAACGATCCGGACGTGGATCGCATCGGTGTTGCCGTGCCTCGCCCGGATGGCATGCGACTGCTCACTGGTGACGAGGTGGGACTGCTCCTGTTCGATTTCATATGCAGGGCGACAAAGCTTCCCGAGCATCCGGTAGCCATCACGACGATAGTGTCATCTCCTTTGAATGATGTCATAGCCGAGCGGTCAGACGTGGAGCTGCGTCGAACGCTCACGGGCTTCAAATACATCGGCGAGCAGATTAACCTCTTGGAAGAACAAGGACGCGCGGATGACTTCATAGTGGGCGTCGAGGAGAGTTGTGGCTACCTACGCGGGTCTTATCTGCGTGACAAGGACGGCGTAGTGTCGCTTATGCTCGTGTGCGAGATGGCTGCGTGGTACAAGGCGCAAGGACGCGACCTATGCGACGCGCTCGAGGAGCTGTACGAGCGCTACGGGCACGTGGTGTCGCGTCAGGTTTGCATCGAGTTCGAGGGCATCGAAGGGCGTCGCGAGATGGAGCAGCTTATGAGCCGTTTGCGCACTGATCCGCCCGCGACGGTGGGTGGTTACGCGCTCATTGGCGTGCGTGACTATCTGGGAGGTGCGCCGATGCCGGGCGATTCATCCCAGATACTTCCCTCAGCAAATGTCGTGCAGCTTGATTGTGTGGATGGTTGCCGACTAATTGTGCGTCCCAGTGGCACGGAGCCCAAAGTAAAGGCATACTGTTTTGCGTGTGGCTCCACCAGAATACAGGCAATGGAACGGCTTGCGCTGATGGAGGTCGATGCGCGCGAACTTGCGCGTGGCTAGAAAGGACATCCATGCAGAGCGAACCCATACACGTCGTGCTGCTATCGGGCGGGTCAGGGACGCGCCTTTGGCCGCTCTCCAACGCAGCGCGTTCGAAGCAGTTCCTCAAGGTGCTGCGTAACGATGAGGGAGAACCGGAGTCGATGGTGCAGCGCACCGTACGACTGGTGTGCGAGCAGTGCCCCGAGGCACAAGTCACGGTGGCCACGAGTGCTGCGCAGGTTGATGCGCTCGAGCACCAGCTGGGCGAGAGCCTATGCCTTTCACTTGAGCCTGAGCGGCGTGACACGGCACCTGCCATCATGCTTGCGGCATCCCATGTGGCGTGGGCGGAGGGGGCTTCGCGCGATGCGACCGTAGTGGTCATGCCTATAGATACATATGCCGATCCTGCTTATTATCAGTGCATACGTCGCCTTGACGAGGCTGTCCGCTCTCGTGTGGCCGATTTGGTGCTGCTCGGTGTGGAGCCGTTGCGCCCAAGCACCAAGTTCGGTTATATCGTGCCAGCACGAGCGGAATTCGAGGAAGATGTGCCTTCGCCCGTCGAGCGCTTCGTGGAGAAGCCCGACCGCGACCGTGCGCAAGCGCTCGTGACTGAGGGGGCACTCTGGAATTGCGGGGTGTTCGCGTTTCGGTTGGGATACCTGCTCGACATCGTGAGTGGCTACTGCGATGCTGCAAGCTATGAGGAGCTTCGGGCTCGCTATGGCGAGCTTCCGCGCAACAGCTTCGACTACGAGGTGGTGGAGAAGGCTCCCTCGGTGGCGGTCATCCGCTATGTGGGGGCTTGGAAAGACATTGGTACATGGGGGACGCTCTGCGAAGAGCTGGTAGATGCGACCTCTGGTAACGTATGGCTTGACGAAGACACTATCTCTGACGTACACGTGGTTAACGAGACCCACCTACCACTCGTCGTGGCTGGCATCGACCATGCCGCAATTGCAGCGACCGCCGACGGCATCTTGGTGGCGGGCAAAGGCGCCGATGCGCGCGTACGCGACCTTGCAAACAAAGCCGCCCTCAAAGCGCCCATGTGCGAGCGCAGGCATTGGGGCAGCTACCGGGTGAGCGATGTCACAAGCGTTTCAGGTGGCACGCGGGTGTCGACGCGTGTGCTCGAGGTGGATGCCGGTGAGCGCCTAGACGGCATAACTGGCGTTGGGCGCGTTCTCTCGTGGACCGTGGCCGGTGGTATGGGCAAGCTTGCGATAAACGAAGAGGTTCGTGCAGTGGCGATGGGTGATGTGGTGCGCATCGGTCCGCAGACGGCCTATGCCGTCCGTGCGCTGGACGACCTGCTCCTTGTCGAGGTTTGCGTGGACGAGGCTGGCACAAAAGGCGAGACGAACGGGAGTGTGTAGGCATGGCTGACACGCGGGAAGGCCTCAAGGTTGCACTTGTTCACGATTGGCTTGTCGGTAACGCCGGTGGCGAGCGCGTCCTGCTCGACATGCACCTGATGTGGCCTGAGGCCCCTATATACACGCTCGTCTACGACGAGGAACGCGCTCCAGCATGGACGCGCGACTGCGACATACGCACGACCCATCTTCAGCAGATTCCAGGGGCGAAGTCTCATCACAAGATGCTCCTCTCGCTTATGCCGCGAGCATGGGAGGAGCTTGACCTCACGGAGTTTGATCTGGTTGTAAGCTCATGTATGAGCTGCTGCAAGGGGGTTCTCACGCGTCCGGACGCCCTGCACGTGTGTTACTGTCACTCGCCCATTCGCTATGTGTGGGATTTGTACTATGACTATCAGCGTGGTACCGACCGCGTGCGTCGTGCAGCCATGCGCCGAATCATCCCCAAGATACGGCAGTGGGATTTCTTGGCCGCTCAGCGTGTGGATTACTTCGTGGCAAACTCTGCCTACGTGGCTCAGCGCATACGGAAGTTCTATCGTCGCGATGCTACCGTGATTCATCCGGCGTCACCTGTTCATCCGGTTGAGCCTCGTGAGCCGGACGACTACTATCTGGTGGTCTCGCGCTTTGTGAGCTATAAAAGGGTTGATGTTGCCATAGAAGCGTGCAACCGTCTCGGCAGGAAGCTGAAGGTGGTCGGCTCGGGCGGTGAGGATGAGCAGCTGTTGCGCTCGATGGCGGGGCCGACGGTGGAGTTCTTGGGGTATGTGAGCGATGACGAGATGGCCAGTCTCTATGCAGGGGCTAAGGCATTCCTCTTTCCTGGTGTGGAAGACTTTGGCTTGACGCCCGTGGAGGCCATGAGTGCGGGTGCACCAGTGCTCGCACTTGGCGAGGGCGGGGTACTTGAGACCGTGAAGGAAGGCCTGACGGGACGTTTCTTTCATGAGCAGACGGACGAGGCGCTCGCTCGTTGTATCGAGGAGTTCGAGCGAGAGGGCGTGGAGTATACGCGCGAGCAGATTGCGGCGTATGGCAGGAGCTTCTCGTCCGAGAGATTCCGCAAAGAGTTCGGGGCATACGTCCAGGACTGTATCGAAAAGGCAGGCATTGCATGAGGGTCACCATCAACGGACTGTATCTCTCGATGGGTATGCAGGGAATCGTGCGCTATGCCCGCGAGTTGGTAAGTGCGCTTGACGGTGTGCTCGATGAGACCGACGACGTGGAGATTGCCGTCGCGAAGGATGCCCATGAGGTGCCAAGCTTTGAGCGCATCAGGGTGCGGCGGATTGGCTGTCTGACTGGCAAGGCGTGGGAGCAGGTCGACCTTGCAGCCTACATGCTGGCGCATCCCAATCGCATGCTGCTCAACCTCTGCAACGTTGCACCGCTCCTGGCCCGTCCTGGTGTCACGGCCATCCACGACATCATGTATCGCACTTGTCCGGAGAGCTATACCACCCTGCGTAGCCGCGTGTCGCGTGCATGGCACTGCGTGCTGTACGAGCTGCTCACGTGGCGAGAGGCGCAGATTCTTACGGTGAGTGAGTACAGCCGCAAAGAGATTTGTCGTGCGTATCCACGCGCGGAGGGTAAGGTGTGCGTTGTGCCCAATGCTTGGCAGCACGTGCTCCGCTACGAGGAGGCGCCTGACTGGGAGGAGCGCTATCCACAGCTCGAATCGGGTGGCTACTTCTTTTCGCTGGCGACGCGGGCAAGACACAAGAATGGCCAGTGGGTGCGCGAGGTAGCCAAGCGCAACCCCGATCTCTCCTTCGCCATCGCGGGGGGTAGCTACGACGTGGACGAGGCAGACGTACCGTCCAACGTACACCTGCTTGGTTTCGTGAGCGACAAGGATGCATGTGCGTTGATTCGCCACTGCAGGGCATTCCTTTATCCGTCGCTCTATGAGGGCTTCGGGCTTCCGCCGCTGGAGGCGTTGGCTCTGGGTGCGCAGGTCATTTCGAGTGATGCTACGAGTCTGCCCGAGGTGCTCGGGGATTCTGTCCACTATATCGATCCCTATGACTATGACGTGGACCTCGAGGCTGTGATGGAGCGTGAGGTTTCGCCGGCGCACGAGGCGCTGGATCGCTTCTCGTGGGAAGGTTCGGCTCGTTTGCTTGCCCGACAGCTCTAGGGGTTGTCAGGGACGAGCGGGCGAATCGAGCTGCTGGTCAGGGTAGTGGTGAGAAGGAGGTGCTGGTCATGAGGAAGGTATGCATTGCCGCGGGGAGTCTCGCGGGCTCCATTACGGGCATTGAGCGTTATCTCAAGGAGATTCTTGTGCGCTTGGATGCGCTACCGCGTGAATACGAACTAGAGTGTGTGTGCTCGCGCGACTCCGTGCCAAATCTCGACTATCTGAGCGATACCCGTCTCGTGGCGATCGATGCCGTCGGCGCACGCTATCTTCCTGCCTTGCGAGCGTATTTGAAGCAAGAAGACGCACTCTACGTAAATATGAGCGGTGGAATCGCCCTTAACCGCGGCATCGTGGTATTCCACGACGCGCGGCCTGCCGTGTTTTCGAAGTACGACTCGCTGGCGTCGCGAGCGCGATATCGCACGGCACTGTCATATGCGCGTCATCAGGCCCGTCGCATCGTAACCGTCTCGGAGTTTTCAAAATTCGAGTTGGTGGAGCGTCTCGGCATCGGGCAAGACAGGATTACGGTCATCGGCAACGCATGGCAGCACATGCTCGACATCGAGGCTGACATGGGCATATTTGCCGAACATCCCGAGATTGCTCGTGGGAAGTACTACTACACCTTGGGTTCGCGTGCACCGCACAAGAACCTTCGTTGGGTGGCTGAGGTCGCTCGTCGCAATCCGGATGAGTTTTTCGTGGTCGCGGGTAAGCTGTGGGACGACAAGAGTGGCGGCGCTCCGACGGCTCCGAACCTGCTGTATGTGGGCTACGTGAGCGACGAGCAGAGCAAGGCGCTCATGACTGGCTGCAAGGCGTTTCTACACCCATCGCTCTATGAGGGCTTTGGCATACCGCCTCTGGAGGCGGCGAGTTGCGGGGCACCAATCGTCGTCTCGACTGCAGGATCTCTGCCCGAGGTGTTTGGAAGATACGCGGCTTACGTGAGTCCCTACGACTATGATGTGGATCTCGATGCTCTCATCGAGTCGGCGTATGGCGTTGAGGTGGCACGCGGTGACATACGGCCGTGCTACGATGAGCTGCTCGCCCACCATAGCTGGGACGCGTCGGCTAGGGCATGGGCTGAGTTGTTGGCGGGGTACGTTTAGAGTCGTTTCGTGCCGTTTCCATGCTGAGATGGGCGGTGCGCTACACTGTCTTTATCGGTAGTATGGGCGTTCGGCGCGGAAAGGTGGTGCGGTGAGCAAGTCCGTAAAGCGTAATTTTGCATATCAAGCCTTTTATCAGGTGCTTGCCATTATCGTGCCACTCATCACTACGCCATACCTCTCGCGCACGCTGGGACCGCATGGCGTGGGCATCTATTCTTATACCTTCTCCGTCACCAACTACTTCGTGATGTTCGCCATGCTCGGCATTGCGCGCTATGGCATCCGTGAGATCGCACGCGTCTCGGGTGAGGGGCAGCGTGAGAAACGAACCCGCATCTTTTGGGGGGCGTATGCCACGCAAGTCATCTCCAGCTTGCTCTCGCTCCTTGTGTACCTGCTCTACCTGCCCACAGTCGCGCCGGAGCATCTCCTTCCCTCGCTCGTGTGGATCACCTGGGTGGCCTCGGCTCTCGCCGATGTGTCGTGGCTGTGCTTTGGCATGGAGGAGTTCAAGGTTCCCACTACGGTAAGCGCCCTTACCAAGGTGGCGACGCTCGCACTCGTCTTTGGTTTCGTGCATGGCCCTGATGATGCATGGGTGTACTGCTTGGCTTTGGGTTCCATGTATCTCATCAACCAGCTCGCTCTTTGGCCGCTCGTGCATCGCTACGTAGATTTTCGTCGTCCCAGCTGGTCCGAGATTCGTCCGCATATCAAGCCAAACCTCGTGCTTTTCATCCCGGTGATTGCCATAAGCCTCTACGTCTCCATGGACAAGGTCATGCTTGGTGCGATGAGCGGCATGGAACAGGTGGGCTTCTACGAGTACTCCGAGAAGCTCTCCAAACTCCCCCTTGCGGCAATTACGGCGTTGGGCACTGTCATGATGCCACGTATGTCGGCCTCGCTGGCCGAGGGTAAGCGTGCGGAGGCGCTGGAGCTTCTGGAGTCCTCCATCTGGGCGATGCTTGCCATGGCCTTTGCTCTCTCGTTCGGTATCGCGGGCATCGCGCCGGAGTTCGCAACGGTCTTTCTGGGTGAGGGATTTGCCCAGTGTGATGTGCTGATGTGCGTGCTTGCCGTAGTGGTGCCTGTCATCTCGATCACCAACGTGCTCGGTGAGCAGTACATGCTTCCCTCGGGCAAAGACAACCTATTCACGATATCGGTGTGTGTGGGCGCCGTCGTCAACGTCGCCCTCAACTTCGTGCTCATCCCGCGGTTGCAGGCCATGGGTGCCGCCATATCCACCGTAGCGGCTGAGCTTGCCGTCATGGTGGCACAAGGAGTGGCGGTGCGTGGTGAGCTCCCCCTCGGTAGATATGCCAGGAACGCCCTGCCCTTCGCCGTGATGGGCGCCATTATGGTCGTGGCCATCCGTGCGTTTGCAGGCTGGCTCAACGGCCTCTGGGGCATGACGGCCATGGGTCTTGCGCTCGAGATCGTGGTTGGTGCCGTAGTCTTTGCGACGCTTGCGCTGGCGTGGGTGCTCGTGAGCAAAGACAAGAACTTCCGTGTGGTGTTTGGACGTGGTGCATGATGGCGGCGCGTGTCAGAGAGCTCTTTCGCAGGGAGCGGGTGCCCGAGACGCTTTACCACCTCGCGTTGGCCGTCTGGTTTGTTGCGACGGTCCTCGACACGTCGTTCTTTGCCCCGTATGTTCCGTATCGGTACCTGCGCTTTGGCTGCTTTGCCGTGCTGATTGCATGCGAGCTGGCCAAGGGACGTTATACGAGACGCTCGATTTTTGCCTTGGGGCTTGCAGCCCTCGTGCTTTTTGCCAACCTTGACTCCAGTTACAGTCTGATCGACATTACGCTCTTTGCCGTGGTGGGTCGCAGTTTCGACCACAAAAAGACCGCGCGCATCTGTCTGGTATCAATCCTTGCGACCGTCGCTCTTGTCATCGCGAGCGCTGACCTCGGCATTATCACAAACCATGTGGAGACGGGTGGCAACCGTGTGCGCGAGTTTCTGGGCTTTCGGTACATGCTCTTTCCCAGCCAGTATGCGTTCGCCATCATCTGTTTGGTATCATACTTACGCTCCGAGCGCTTCAGCTGGGCTGAACTTGCGTTTTGTGTTGGCCTCAGCGTCTACATGTATGGTCGAACGATCTCGCGGCTCTCGCTTCTTCTGTCGGTGGGAACGGCCTTCGCGACATTCGTATTTGCGTTCGTAGTCCGTCAACGTCGCGGGCGTCACCTTCGCACGCCAAAGTGGGCCGCAGCGCTTGGCGCATTCGTTGCCGTCTCGACGCTCGTGTGCGCGCTGGCAAGCGTTGCAATCACGGTGGCCTTCGACTCCTCTGTGGGATGGATGGCGTCGATTGACGAATTCACGATACTTTCTGGCAGACTTCGCTATGGGCAGGAGGCTGTGCAGAAGTATGGGATTCCCCTGCTAGGGCAGCACATCAGCTTGGTGGGTAATGGCTTGGAGGAGTCGGGAACGGCCGTGGCGACCGGTGCCTACAACTGGGTCGACTGCATGTATGTGAGGATACTTGTCGAGGATGGCCTGCTTGTCTCAGTCATCGTCGTTGCGTTGGCGACCATGGTGGGGTGGCACGCTTGGAAGACACGTGACGTGGGCCTGATGGTTGCCGTCGTAGCGTGTGCGGGGCATGGGATCCTGGACGAGCTCTGCTTCTCTTTGGAGTTTAATCCGTTGTTGCTGCTCGCGGGCCTGCCGTTTGCTGATGGTAACGTCGTTGATCGCTCCTTTCCGCGGATGGCACGTGTTTTGCCTGGCGATGAGGAAGACGCGCTGTCTGCAGGCGAGTCATTTGCTTTGTTGGGACGCAGCTGGCGGCCTATCGTAGTGTCTGCGGTAGTGTGCGCATTGCTTGCGTGGGGTTATACGGAGACCGTGCCCGTACGCTATCGTGCCGTGTCGAGGCTCAAGGTGAGCACCAAGGTCATACCGGTGGAAGGCATCGCTAGACGTGTGGTCGATGAAGCCGACACCGACGGCATGTGGCTGCATGCTGGTGCCAATGTGGCTTCTGGTTCGGTCTTCATCACTGCGCAGGGGGAAGACGAATCGTGGTGCGAGGAGCTCTCGAATCGCACGCTGCGGCTTACTGACTTGTACATATCGAAAGATGCTGGTACCAGCAAGGTGAAGTCCACGCCGGTGCCCGTCAAGGATGTGGAAGTTCTGCTACCGCACTCGAATAAACTCATTGCATCTGCGGCGGGAGTGGGGATTTGCGGAGCGGTCATGTATGCCGCCACGACTGGTGCGTCTGACCCTCGCGAGAGGGGGTGTCGTGCCGATGTCGGAGACGAATGACGGTCGTGGTCACGAGAACGCGCGGCGACTGAACGTCCTACGCATCGTCTACGGCCTCTTTGGCATCGTGCTTTGCGTTCTCGGTCTGCTTTACTACAGGTCGGTCATCGGTACGCCGATGGGTCACAATTCGAGGATCATTACAAGCACGAAACCCAAGGCGGCTCCTACACAAAAGAAAGCCAAGCTATGGGATCAGCTCACGCGTGACGAATACGACAACCCCACGGCGTACGCACTCGCCGAGCTGGATGGTACGGAGCTGGCAATGCGTCTCGCCCAGCAGAAATTTGTGTGGACAACAGGTGTCGGTTGGGTACATGACGGGACAACACTCGCTGCGTTTGACGCACAAGGGGACTTGGTGCAGAAGGATGTCATTTCGAAGCTCGAGCGTAGTTGTCTCGATGCCGGTAACGAGTTCGTATTGACCACGAGTGACTATGCTGATGCGAAATCTGCCTATCAGGCGCTCGTATTGGACTCGATGGTCGGTGAGGAGCTTGTGCCAGCGGGTCAGGGCTTCGAGGGGATGGCTTATGGACCATCCATGCATGACCGTCACATCTATCTCGAAGAGTCTGGTGAGGGTGTGACGATGCGTGTCAGTAGCTTGCAGAGCAACGAGAGCTCGTAGGCATTCCATCCTGTATGCTAGAAGAGTCCGTTTGCTTGTAAAGAGGGGGCGAGCCGTGGAAATCACACCAACAAACACGCAGATACTCGTGTGCTGTCACAAGGAATGCGAGTTGCCGAATGACCCGTATCTGTTGCCCATCCACGTAGGAGCTGCGTTGGGTACGACCAAGCTTGATATGCAGCGCGACGATGAGTTCCAAGGCGAGTCTTGTGACAATATTTCTGCAAAGAATCCCAGCTATTGCGAGCTGACCGCGGTTTGGTGGGCGTGGAAACACTTGCGTCGCCTTATCCCAGGGCTGGAGTACGTGGGTATAAACCACTATCGTCGCTACTTCGACTTCGGTAGCGTTCCCACAGGCAAGGACATGGTGGTGCGTCCCGAGAACGAGATCCGTTCCTATCGCATTGATGACGAGAAGCTTGCAAAGCTCCTCGGCAAATACGAGGTCATTATCCCACGTGTCATTCACAACCCGTACTCCACCTTCACGGATTATTGCTACTGGCGCATTGGTGACGACCTTAGGACTACCATGCGCGTGATTCACGAGATGTGTCCGGAGTACGACGAGTCGGTGTACGAAGTCATCATGCGGAGCAACACACTCTCTCCGTACAGCATGGGTATCATGCCATGGCATATCTTTGACGATTACTGTGCGTGGCTCTTTCCAGTACTTGCCGAGATTGAGGCGCGATGCGACATTAGTTCCTACGACGCGGTGCAGGGTCGAATCTACGGGTACATCGCTGAGCGGCTCTGGAACGTCTGGCTGCACCACCACGGCACAACGGTCGTCCAGCTCCCCATTGTCATGTACGATTCGCAACCGGATGTAAATCCCCTCAAGAGCGCGATTAATGTTCTGCGTCGCGACGTGGGCTTTTGCCTTGCTCGGCCAAGCAACGCGACCACGAGAGAACGTTTCGAAGCAATCATTGGTAAGTAGAAAGAGGAATTGGCAAAACGAGCTCCTTCGCATCCGCTTTTGGCCTATCTGAGTGTGGTAGCATACAGAAGGTGCGCGTATTCATATGGGAGGCAGCATGTCCACAGTCACATACGGTAACTTCACCTTCACGACTACGTCCATCGACGGCGTAATTGTGGTAGACACGGTTATGCATGGCGATGAGCGAGGATACTTCATGGAGACATATAAGCGCCCTGACTTCGTGAAGGGTGGCATCGATGCCGACTTTGTGCAGGACAACCGTAGCGCGAGTTCGCAGGGCGTGCTGCGCGGCCTCCATTTCCAGATTGCGCATCCGCAAGCCAAGCTTGTGAGCGTCGTACGCGGCAGGGTGTTTGACGTCTGCGTGGACATGAGGCCCGGTAGCCCCACTTGGGGTGATTGGAAGGGCGTTGAGCTGTCAGCGCAGAATCACAGGCAGCTCTTCATTCCTCGTGGTTTTGCACATGGTTTCCTCGTCCTCTCGGCGGAGGGTGCAGAGTTCGCTTATAAGTGCGACGACATGTGGCACGCAGATGACGAGGGTGGCATCATGTGGAGTGACCCCGCCATTGGTATCGAGTGGCCGGCGCTCGAGGGTGATGACGAATTTGACCCCTTTAAGGTGATTCTCTCCGAGCGTGACAAGCATCATCCGTTGTTGGAGCACTACCGCTAGTTCGGCTTGACCACCTAACATACGCCCTCTTGTGTCAGCGGTTCTGCATATGGTGCGAATGTTGCGGTGCTGGGTGCGTTGCGGTGCCTAATCCTATAGACTGTATCTAATTTTGTCGATGGGGGAGAGATATGGTTCAGTTCAACGTACCGCCGTACTACGGGACCGAGATGGACTATGTGCGCGAGGCAGCTGAGGTCAACCACAAGATTTGCGGGGACGGCCCCTTCACGCGTCGTTGTCATGAGTGGATGGAGCAGCGGTTCGCGGCGCAGAAGGTACTGCTCACTACAAGCGGTACCACGGCGCTCGAGATGGCTGCCATTCTGAGCGGTGTCGGCCCTGGTGACGAGGTCATCCTCCCAAGCTTCACCTTTTCTTCTACTGCCACTGCATTCCAGTTGGTGGGTGCGACGCTTGTCTTTGTGGACGTGCGTCCCGACACTATGAATATCGACGAGACAAAGATTGAGGCCGCTATTACGGAGCGTACGCGCGTTATCGTAGCCGTTCATTATGCTGGCATCTCATGCGAGATGGACGCCATCCTCAAGCTGGCTCAGAAGCACAATCTCATGGTCGTCGAGGATGCCGCGCAGGGTGTTATGAGCACGTACAAGGGCCAGGCGCTTGGCACTATCGGTGATTTCGGCTGCTTCTCCTTCCACGAGACAAAGAACTACTCGATGGGCGAAGGCGGCGCGGTACTCATCCGCGACGAGCGTCACAACGAGCTCGCCGAGATCATCCGCGAGAAGGGAACAAATCGCAGTCGCTTCTATCGTGGGCAGGTTGACAAGTACACATGGGTCGATCGTGGCAGCAGTTACCTGCCGAGCGACATGAATGCTGCGTACCTCTTTGCGCAGCTCGAGCATGCGGACGAGATCAACGAGAGTCGTCGTGCCACATGGGAGTTCTATCACAAGGAGCTGCGTACGCTTGCGGAGGGCGGGTTCATCGAGCTGCCGACCGTGCCCGAAGGATGCGTTCACAACGGGCACCTCTACTATCTCAAGTGTCGTGACCTTGGCCAGCGCACGCGCTTTATCGCCTTCATGCGTTCGCGCGGCATCGGATGTCCCTTCCATTACATTCCGCTGCACTCGTCGCCTGCGGGATTGCGTTTTGGTCGCTTCCATGGTGAGGATGCAATCACTACGCGGGACTCCGAGCGCTTGACCCGTTTGCCGCTGTACTATGGCATGACGGATAAGGAGCGCATGGAGGTCGTGGAATCAGTCAAGGATTTCTTTGCGAGCGAAGAGCCGTTCGTCTCGTAGCGTCCGCACGCCACGTATGTCTACTTCCACGGTTCGGCCAGATTATCGGGCGGCACGGAGTTCTCAGAGGATTCCGTGCCGCGCTTCTGTGTCTAGGCAGCTGATTCGCTACTCCCTCTGGTTTTTGGTTGTGGCATGTATGGCCTTCTTGCCGCTCTTCGTATACGGCAAAGGCCTCATCAACAATACCGACGGTCTACGCCAGCAGTTTGGGACATTTGTGGACGTGGGCAAGACGCTCCGTGAGGTATTGCGCAGCGTCGCTAAGGGGAGCGGGCTGCATATCCCCGCCTACGATCTATCGATGGGCTATGGGAGTCCACGGGCATGGCCGTATGATCCCTTCATGTATCTCTCGGTGCTCTGTCCGACGCGCCTTGCGGAGGTGGCTTTCAACATCATCGTCCTCGTGAAGCTGTGGCTCTGCGGTGCGGCGGTGTTGCCGCTTGCAAACGAATTGGGGGCTTCGAAGCGATGGGGAATCGTGGCTGGTCTCGCGTATGCGTTCTCAGGCGAGGGGCTCAATTGTATGTTGCAGACGCAGTACCTCAATATCATGATTCTCTTTCCGTTGCTGGTGCTTGGGGCGCTGCGTCTGCTGCGTGGAGGTTCATCGCGGCTCTACCTGCTTGTTGGTGGGGCGTTGGGCATCGTCTCGGGATGGTATGCCCTCTATATGGCCGAGTTGCAGATTGCGGTGATTGCGGCTGTCGTGCTCGGAGCGCGGAGGAGCTCGCCGCGAGAATGGGTTTCGATGTTGGGCCGCTTTCTGTCAGCAATTGCCGGGTCGTTGGCCATGTGCCTTCCGCGTCTAACCTCAGTGCTCAACATCGCCTCGCTCGACCGTGTGAGTGTGAGCTACGAAAAACCGGTCTTGTACTCGCCTGCCTACTACCAGCGCCTTCTCTCGGGCTTTACGGGTGTGATGTTTGGGGAGCGAGACTGGTTCTTTGGCTTCGGTGCGCTCGGGCTGCTCGGCGTGCTGCTACTGTGGCTGGCTATGGAGCGTTCCGTACTGGCGACCTCGCTCAAGGTGCTGCTCGCAATCGTTACGGTCTTTGTCTGCGTTCCGTTCTTTGGTTCGCTCTTTAACGGGATGTCGTACGTCGCGAATCGTTGGGTATACGGGTACTCGCTGCTCGTGGCCTGCATCATCGGGGTAGTGGGTACATCTCGGCTACCACTCACGAAGGCACGGATCGTGCCAGTGGCCATAGCGCTTCTGGCGTATTGTGTGGCCGTCATCGCGCTGCCTGACGCCATCGGGATTGAGGCTCGTTGGCAGATGCTTGTTGCATGGGGGCTGCTTGCGGTGATGGTCGCACGCGATGAGATGGGCTTGCTTGATGGAGGTTCGTGCGCCGCGCTGCTCGCTACACTAGCGGCGCTGAGCTTGGGCATGAACTACGCCATGTTCATCGCACCATACGGCACGAACTGGCAAAACGAACTTGTGCCTGCTGGTGAGGCGATTGATCGAACGGCGTTGAAGACCCCAGCGTCTCTGGCCGAGCCCTTTGCAGAAGACAAGCTCGTGCGTACTGACCGGTCGGTAGCGATGCATAGCGGCGTCCAAACAGAGGGCCTGCTGGCGCACCGCATCCTCAATACGTATGGCATCGACCTTTACTCCTCGCAGTACAACAACCGCGTTGATCGCTTCCATCGCGATCTAGCCCTCGCCGAGTCAGACATGCCAAATACCTACTCGTCGCTCGACCAGCGTGCTGCGCTCGAGGAACTGCTTGGCGTGGGGCTGTACGTGACCACGCGTGAGGACAGTCTGCCGCTGCCCTATGGATTCTCGCATGACGTGGCGGCGAGTCTCGTTACGGCAGAGGGCACTACCTGTGACCTCTACCTCGCAACGAGGCAGCGTGGAATCGCCCATGTTCTCACGCGCGAGATGGACGAGGAGGACTATCGTACGCTTACGCCGCTACAGCGGCAGGAGGCGCTGCGTCAGGCTGTCGTGCTTGACGGGGCGGATGGGCAGAGTGGCTGGTCGTTTGCGCCTACGAGCAAGGAGGTCCCCTTTACAATCGAGCAGGTCGATGCGGGCATCGAGGTCGGCGATGGATACGTGGACGTACGTGAGGGGGGTACAAGCATCAGTCTCTCACTCGCCTCGTATTCGCCAAAAAGCGAGCTCTATCTATATGTGCGGAATCTCGCGTTGCACGAGGACAGGGGCATCTGGAACTTCGTGATAAGCATCGATGCAGGCTATTCGAGCGGTCAGGTACGTATCTACACGCCTTTCTTTCACCTCTACGGTGGTAAGGACACTTGGCTTTGGAATGTCGGATATGCCAAACAGGTAGCGAAGTGTGTGACACTCACCTTTGCAGAACCTGGGCGCTATACGTTCTCTGAGTTCGGCGTGTACGCTCAGCCCATGAAGAAAGATCAGATGAAGCTGGTCGATGGCGTCGAGTGGGACGCGCTTGCAGATAGGCTCCGCTGTGAGGTAGATGTTGTCAAGGAGGGAGAGCTGCTCCTGCTTACCGTTCCTTATGACACGGGATGGGCTGCTACGGTCAATGGCAAGGATGCTGAGCTGCTGCTCGCTGATACGGCGTTCATGGCCGTCCGTCTACCCGAGGGGCATTGCGAGGTTGAGCTTGCGTATCGTTCGCAAACAAGTGCCTTTGAACTGATAGGACTTGTGGCAACGGCAATCTTTGTTGGTGACACCGTGCGAAGGCGGAAACGGTAGACACCGCTTCACATCCGCACCATGTAGTTAGGCTATTCTGTAGCTAAGGTTCTTTGTGCGTATCAGCGCGCTTTTCGTCGTGGTTTGAAGGAGAGATATGTGTGTCAAAAGAGAAACGCGCTCGATTCTGTTGCTCGGTGGGGCAAGCCATCAGGTGAGTGCGATACAGGCTGCGAATAGGTTGGGCTACCGTACGATTCTATGCGATTACCTCACGGACAATCCTGGCCAAGAGTTCGCAGATACCTACTATCCCTGCGATACGACTGATTGGCAGGCTGTGTTAGACATTGCGAAACGGGAGCGGATATCAGGCATCATCTCGTTTGGCTCGGACGTTGCGGCTCCCACGGCAGCTTATGTTGCAACTGAGCTCGGTTTTCCCACCAATCCGCTCGAGTCGACCATCGTATTGACGGACAAGCCGCGTTTTCGTGCATTCTTGTTGGACCACGGATACCCTTGCCCCAAGGCCGTGGCCATTCATGTGGACGATGACATCAATGAGGTGATTGACGCCATCCAACATATGAAGCTGTCTCTCATGGTAAAACCGACCGATTCGTCCGGATCGAAGGGTGTGACGGTTGTCCGCAGCTTCGAGGAATCGGAGTTGGCGCATGCCATAGCTGCGGCAAGGAGCTTCAGCAGGAACGGAAAGCTGGTGGTGGAGGAACGAATCGGAAATGCCACCTCACCCGTGTATGGCGGCGACATATTCGTGAAGGACGGAAAGGTCGTCTTTTGGGGGGTCATGCGCTGTCTGAGGGACTTGTCGTGCAACCCCCTGATTCCCGTGGGCAAGATGTACCCACCGCAGATGTCCGAAGGGGTCGAGGCCAAGGTTCGTGACCTGCTCCAGAGTGTCGTGACGGATCTGGACCTGAGCTTCGGGGAGATGAACATCGAGGTGCTCGTGGATGACGACACCCCATATCTCATCGAGTTGGCACCACGGGCAGGTGGCAACTTCATCCCGTTGGAGCTCCAGGACATCTCGGGAATCGATTTGGTTGAGGCGAGCGTCTTGTGTGCCATGGGTGAGGAGCCAAGCACTATGGTGTTTGACCGTGCGCAGAAGTACGTCTCTACCTCGGTGCTCCATTCTCGCGAGGCTGGAGTTCTGAAGCGCATCGAGTATCCGCCCGCCTATCTCGAGCATCTGTACAAGCAGTTCGTCTACTTCGAGCCAGGTGACGAAATACCGGCCTTTTCCAATGCGAGTAGGGCGATTGGTGTCGCGTTCTTTGAGTTTGAGACTATGGACGAGATGAATGACCTGATGTTCAAGGCGAGCGACGCCATACGCATCGTGTGCGAGGAGCAGGAGGATGCGTGATGAGTGCGGAGGTGTACACCCATGATGCCGTGCGTGAGTTTGGAGGCTATCTGCCGCTCGAGCTACCGGTCGGAAGGGAATACTTCGAGCAAGGCCCCGACTGGAACGTACGGAGGCTCAACTCCGCTCGTTCCGCCATACACCTCGCGCTGAAGACGCTTGGCGTACGGCGCGTGTTCTACCCTCGTTACTACT
>ONMP01000026.1 GCA_900318935.1 uncultured Actinomycetes bacterium | reverse complement strand
GGTGAAGAGGTCCGCAAAGCCGTTGTGTCACCATTCGAAATCATCTATGAGTACAACGAGAGCATCGACACGGTCTTTGTCTACGACCTTCTGTATTGTCCTAGTGTGACCTGAGGCGGTAACGATATGGAGCGCTACATTACATCCACCCAGCTCAAGCAACAGCTAAGACAAGCAAAGGAGTACGCACGAGATGACGTGGTGCATATCCTAGAGCATGGTCGAGCCGCATACGTCCTCTGCTCGCTCGAAGTGTACGAGCGTTGCCTAGCAGAGGCGCGTGCTCGTGCGGTATGGACGGTCGATGTCGAAGAATCTGCATGGGAAAGCGAGGAGGACGTACGGAAAAACCGACTCCATGCACTTGCGGAGCTCGGCATACGCGTACGCTCGACACGACGGGCATACATCACGGCTTCGGCAAAGCGAGAGATGGACACACGCGTCACTTCGGACAACTACCACATCGTGGCCCACATGCTAGACGAGCTCGTCAACCGACCACAGATGGGCATTGAAGTGGAGTACGGCTTGCGCAAGGTTCTTGCACCTCCCTTCGACCTTCTGTACAGCTATGATGAGAATCGCGACGAGATACTGGTCTCGGGCATAGTCCGCTCACTCCCCCAGAGCCAGTCCCCTCAACCGTAGAAAGGCGCCGCAATGAAGAGCAACGAACCCTTTGCTGATCACACGGACCAACTGGCTCGCGCCGAAGAGGCTGTCTCGGCGCTTGAAGCCAAGCGCAACGACCGCTGGTATCCTGCCTATCACATCGCTGCACGCGGTGGCTGGATTAACGACCCCAATGGTCTGTGCTATCACGATGGTCGCTACCACGTTTTTTTTCAGCATCATCCGTATAGTCCTGAGTGGGGTTCCATGCACTGGGGACACGTGAGCGGCACGGACCTCGTTCACTGGAATCGCGAGCCCATCGCCCTCGCTCCCTCCATCGAGGCCGACCGCAGCGGCTGCTGGTCAGGCTCGTGCGTAACGGGCGACGACGGCAGGCTCTATGCGTTCTACACCGGGCATAGACAGGATGTGGACGGACCTGGGATTCGCTGTCAGACGCAGTGCCTCGCAATTTCTGATGACGGGACGCACTTCGAAAAGAAGGGTGTCGTGGTCCGCGCGCCACGAGGCGTTGTTAATTTCCGCGATCCCAAGGTATGGCGTGAGGGTGAGCTCTGGTGCATGGTCGTCGGGCAACAGTCGCCCGAACGACACGGGCAGGTGGCGCTCTATACCTCGCGCGATCTCGTCACCTGGACAGGCGGAGACGTGATCTACGAATATCCCGATTCGAACGTGTACATGCTCGAATGTCCGGACCTTTTTGCGCTCGGAGGCAAATGGGTGCTCTGTTTCTCGGCGATGGGCATGCAGCCCAATGGCTTCGTGGCGCGCAACCGCAACAACGCCGGTTACGTAGTGGGCAGCTGGTCGCTCGGAGAGCCGTTTGTCGCCGAGACCGCGTTTCGCCTGTGGGACTGGGGGCACAACTACTATGCCCCGCAATCGTTCGAGGCTCCCGACGGAAGGCGCATCCAGCTCGGATGGATGACCGACTTCCACCTCACGGCCCCGCAGATGGCCGATGGTTGGTGCGGACAGATGACGCTGCCCCGCGTGCTCACGCTACGCGACGACAACGTCGTGCTCACTCCACCCGCGCGCGAGGTGGAGGGGCTCTTTGAGCCGCTTGCCCAGTACGACTCGCTCGAGCTCATTCTCAACGAAGAGCGTGCGCTCTGTGACGACCTAACGTGCGGCAAGGTCGAAGTCACGCTCGACCTCGCCCGGACGAGTGCCGAGCGTGTGGGGCTCAAGGTTCATCAAGCTGCGGACGATGACTACCTGTATGTGGCCTGGGATGCGCAAATCGGCTGCGCGGTGGCTGACCGACGCTGCGCCAGACAAGGCAACAAAGGTTACCGTGCCGCTCCCGTAGCGGGCAACACCCTGCGCCTCGCGCTCTACCTCGACCGAGGCTCCGTAGAGGTCATCGTCAACGACGGCGAAACGGTAATGAGCGAGTTGAGCTTCCCTTTGGAGGGTCCACGGGCAGTGTCCATCCTGAGCGAGTCAGGCGCCGCGCGCATCGCCAACATCCGCATCGCGTCACTTCGCCAGAGAGACTGAGAGACAACGACCGGTAAGGCCATAAGCACACGAATCTCTCGGCAACATGCGACGAATCACATGTTGCCGATAATCATATGTATATATACTAATAATTGGCGCTAATGCGGACGTAGTTGGGCTTTGACTGAAGCCGAGAGACCATCCTTATTTGCTATATGTCCTTCGGGAAACTGCCCCATAATCTGAAAGCGTCCCACCGGAGTACGCGGATTCGGAGAAAAAGGCCCAATTTGCGGCTTCGCTGGCACGATGCCACTCGCGCCGTATCCTCAACATCAAAATTAGTGTACCTTTGCGACTGAAAGTTTTACAAATGCCCAGTTAATGGATTCTTTTCAGCTTCAAATGCGCACTGTGTAAAATAGCCAGTGTACATTTGAAACTGAAAAAAGTCTGTTATCTGGGGTTTTGCGAACTTCACAAAACCAAATGTACACTAAGCGGGGCCCTTTCCATGCGAACCTGATGCGAGACATCCTTGATTGCCATGCTTCAACCTCGCATCCATCACGCTTGGCCCCGACAACCCCATCGCACGGGTCGCCAATCGCCGCGTCGCGCAACATGTCGTTGCGCGACGCGCAGGCGCGCCGGACGTCAGCCTCACTCGGACCAGTAATCGAGCGGCTCGTACTTCTTTACTAGCTCGAGGCGCAGGGCCTCGATCGTGGAGCAGTTGGCGATGACCGTGACGGGTTCGCCGATGGCGGCGAGGTCGCGCACGAGCTCAGCATAATCGCGCTGCACACGCAGGTTCTCCTCGCGCACGCCAGCACGCAGCAGTCGATCGCGCATGTCCTCGTACTTCGGCCCACCTACGATGACCTCGGTCTCGGGACCGCAGATCTTTTCCCAGCGCACGTCCTGAATCCAGTCCGTCGTGAGGCCGTCCATGATCTCTGCGCCGAGCAGGCACACGAGGCGCTTGGGCGGTTCGCCCTCCTGCTGAAGCATGTTGATGAGCTGGTTGCAACCAGCAGTGTTCTTCATGAGAAGCAGTCGCGTCTGCGTGCCGTCGATATCGAAGATCTCGAAGCGATGAGCCGCATGCGTGAAGTGTGCCAACGCCTCAAAGACGTCCTCCTCAGCCATGCCGGTCGTGAGCAGACCCGCCACAGCCGCGACGGCGTTGTACACGTCGTAGCCAGCGCGAACGTTGGCCTCTACCACGTGCTCGGTGCCGTTGATGCGCAGGGTAAGCGTGCAGCTCTTTTCGCTTTGATTCGCGATGGCCGTGCAGGCGATGTCGGCACGGTGATGCTCACGACCACAGCTCGGGCAGTGATAATCGCCCAGATGCGCAAACCTGCGCGATTCGAACTCGAGCTCGTTCCCGCACTCGACGCACTCGACGTGCTCGTCGAAGTCCGCGATGCCTTCTTCGTAGACGGGACACTCCACGCCGAACCACACGACCTCGTTGGGCACGGCATCGGCGATGGAAGCGGTCACCTGGCAGTCCGCATCGAGCACGAGCTTCGTCTTTGGCGAGGCCTTGGCTGCCTCGATGATGTAGTCGCGCGCGGTCGTCCAGCTGACGTAGCGGTCGACCTGGTCGCGATATAGGTTCGTGACAACAAGCACCTGCGGATGCATCGCCGGCAAGATCGTCTTTGAAGAGCCTTCGTCGCACTCGATAACGGCCCACTCGCTCGTGCGCGCGCCCGATAGCGCACTGTCAAGGCAAAGCGTCGTGGCGATGCCCTGCTCGAGGTTCGTGGACGAGGGGTCGTAGGCAGCCGTACCATAGGTATTGATGGCCGCCTGCTGCACGATGTGGGTGGTCGTGGTCTTGCCGTTGGTGCCCGTAATGACGATGGTCTTGTGCCCGCGACCAAGCTTGGCGATGATGTTTGGGTCCACGACAAGTGCCACCTTGCCCGGCATTGCTCGCGCCGTGCGCCCCAAAGCGCGCATAACGCGGTAGGTTGCCTTGCAGGAGGCGATTGCCGCACTAGTTCTCAGAGACATGATGCCCTCCTTGGGTCGTCGCGTCGCATTCAAAGACGGTATGGTACACAGTCCGCGACAAAACGGGGACGCAATTGGCCCGCACGCAAAAAAGAACACGTCGCGTTCCGCACGCCGCTCGGCCTGTCCGGCGCCGCGTCGCGTTGTGCATGCTACACTCTCTGGGTCAAACGCGACGTAAGGAGTACCGATGGGAATACGCGACTTCACCGGAGGCGACTTTGAGGCTGCTTCCAAGTTCCTCGGGGCGACCCGGCACGCAGAGCACGGCGAGCGCTCATACTGGCACGGCTCGCTTGAGCTATGCGCCATTCTTGCGCGAAGCGACCACGGCTTCGTAGCTGCCGCAGCCGACGGCACGCTCACGGGACTATTGCTGCTTGCCAGCCCCCGCGAAGAGGACCATAACCCTGACCTGCGCAAGCACTGGCTCTCACAGCGGACGGTGTTGCTTGCGGTATGCCGCACCCTTGGCATCGACCCCGCGCCTGGTGGCGAGGTGACTGGCAGCGGGACAGACGGTAGCGGATGCGACCCGCGTATCGTTGCACAACTGGGCAAAGACGCACGGCTCGTGACACTCTGGCAGACCAACCCAGTCACCTGCGGCGAGCGAGAGCAACAAGAGCTTTTGGAGCGTGGCTTCGCATGGCTTTCCGAACGCGGCGTCGAAACCACGGACGTCCGAGACGAGGAGCCAATTCTGCCCAGCACCGACAAGGAAAGCGCGCTTGTTGGCAATATCCTGAACGAGCACGGCAACGCGCATGGTGTCGAATTCGTGTCGTATGACTATCACATACATAAGGACGGCGAACTCGTAGCGGGCATCGTTGCATGGGCCTTGGGATCCGACCTGCACGTGGACATGCTTGCCGTGAAGGAGAGCGAACGGGGACGTGGCCTCGGCGGCAGGCTCTTGTCGCATGTCGAGGAGCAGGCGCGTCGCGACGGCTGCACCACCGCCAGCGTGGACACCTTCTCGTTCCAGGCCCCCGACTACTACCCCGCGCATGGCTATCACGAGGTCTTCCGCTACCCGCTCACCGACGGTACCGAGCGCATCTACTTCTCGAAGCGGCTGTAGGCGCAGAACGCTCCGTCGGCTTAAAAGATGGTTCGTACGTAAACGCGATGACTATAAGCCGTCTCATGTGCAGCATTCTTTTAGCATTGAAAGAGTAAGGTTAAATACGTACCCTTGCTTATCTCTCATCTGCAACATGCGCTGTGCTATAGTGGCACGAAAACCGAATACCGCAGACGGTGCCCCCGCCGGCCATGCCAAGCCGGGGGATAATAGGGAAGCAGGTGCGATGCCTGCGCGATCTCGTCACTGTATGTGGGAAGTCCGACGCCATGCGCGAGCGCGGTCACTGGCACAAGCTGGGAAGACGACGGCGGACGCAAGACCCACGAGCCAGGAGACCTGCCGTCTGTAAGGGTACGGGACACAGCGCCATGAGCGCAGCACGTCCAGGCCACGAGCTCTTGGCCGTATCGCATACGAGGGCCGGTTGACCGCCGACCCTGATACGGCCTCATGCCCACCACGCATGGGGTCGTTTTTGGTTGTCGAGGTGGGAGCGGGGCTTCCACACGAAGGAGGTCATGATGAAGAGGATCTTACCCGTCACCATGGGGCTACTGCTCGCCCTGACGCTGTTGGCCGCCTGTTCGGGCAGCACATCCGATGCGGGAACTGCGACCGACGATGCCACGCAGGAAACGACCGAGACGATGGCCGATACCGCTGAAGGCGCGACCGAGTCCTCCACCGAGCCCGCCGCAGGTGAAGAAGCCGATGAGGAGAACTACAACACCGGCGACGCCTCTCTTGACAACCCGCGCAATGCCGACAACATCGGCGAAGACGAGCTCATGGTCGTGAGTTTCGGCACGAGCTACAACGAGAGCCGTTATCTGACCATCGGTGCCATCGAGCAGGCCATCGAGAATGCTTTCCCCTACTTGAGCGTGCGGCGTGGTTTCACGAGCCAGATCATCATCGACCACGTGAAATCACGCGACGGCGTGGTCATCGACAACGTCAGCGAGGCGCTCGATCGCGCGTCAAAGAATGGCGTCAAGCGTCTTGTGGTGCAGCCGACGCACCTCATGAACGGCCTCGAGTACCACGACCTCGTTGATGAGGTGGGCAACTACGCCGATGCGTTCGAGAAGGTCGCCATCGGCGAGCCGCTGCTCACGAGTGACGAGGACTTCGAACGCGTGGCGCAGGCCATCGCGGACGCCACTGCCGAATACGATAATGGCGAGACTGCCATCGTGCTGATGGGCCACGGCACCGAGGCCGACTCCAATGCGGTGTACACGCGCATGCAGCAGACCTTCGACAAGCTGGGCAAGGAGCATTACTACGTGGGAACCGTCGAAGCGACACCTTCGGTGGACGACGTGCTCGCCGAGGTCAAGAAGGGCAACTACAAGCGAGTCGTCCTCGAGCCACTTATGATCGTGGCCGGCGACCACGCAAACAACGACATGGCGGGCGACGAGGACGACTCGTGGAAGAGCATCTTTGAGCGCGAAGGCTATGAGGTAGAATGCGTACTGCGCGGCTTGGGTGAGCTCGAACCCATTCAGCAACTCTTCGTCGAGCACGCGCAGACAGCCATCGACTCGCTCGAGAAGGAATGATCGACAACACCGACGCACTCCGTACGTTTGGAGCCAGGCACAAACCAGCCAAAGGAGACATGATGAGAAGAGTCGCAACGTATATATTGACCGGACTGCTGGCATTCTCGCTGATGGGATGCGGTGGCACCGCCGAGCAACAGAAGCAGGAAACGACCGACGCTCAAGCATCGTCCACGTCACAGGTGGCCGACGCCTCTGACATGGCCGAACCGGTAGAGCTCGACGTGGAGGGCCTCACGCCCATGTCGGCGGACGCACTCGTTGACGGCACGTATGACATCGAGGTTGATTCGAGCTCGTCAATGTTTCGCATCGAATCGTGCAAGTTGGCGGTGGGTAACGGCTCGATGACGGCACGAATGACCATGGGCGGTACCGGCTACCTCTACGTCTATCCCGGCACCGCTGAGGAGGCAGCCGCCGCAGCCGAGGCAGATTACATCCCCTTCGAGGAGGAAGGGGACGCCCATGTATTTGCCCTCCCCGTCGAAGCGCTCGACACACCCCTCCCCTGCGCGGCCTTCAGCAAAAAGAAGCAGATGTGGTACGACCGCGAGCTTGTCTTTCGCGCTGACTCGTTGCCCGCCGAGGCATTTGCCGAGGGACGGGGAACCGCACTCGACTCGCTCGGACTCGCGGATGGCAACTACGAGGTCGCCGTGACGCTCGAGGGGGGATCGGGCAAGGCAAGCGTGGACTCCCCTGCCAAACTCACCGTGACTGACGGTGGAGCTACGGCGCGCATCGTGTGGAGCAGCCCCAACTATGACTACATGGTCATCAACGGCAACCGCCTCGAACTCGTGAACGAGGGCGGCAACTCCGAGTTCGAGGTGCCCGTCGATACCTTCGACGCACCGATGCCTGTCACAGCCGACACCACAGCGATGAGCAAGCCGCACGAAATCGAATACACCCTCACCTTCGATTCCTCCACAATCGTTGCCGCAGAGGACTAACGACATGCATGCGCGCGCAAAGGAGCAAGAAGTGAGTAGCTTTCGCTGGAGTGCCTTTGCGCGCACACCCCTGGCCTCGCAAACTGCGCGCCGTCGCCCAGGCCGCGCGATTCTCGCCCTTGCGCGCATTGTATGCCTCGCGCTCGCACTGCTGCTCTGCGGTTGCGCGAGCGGAGGTGCACGCGAAGGCACCCCAGACGTGGAAGTCACGGAACACCTGTCACTGGAGGCCGCCACCCAGTACGACGTGGCCTTTCGCGAGGATGGGACATACCTACTCACCATCGGCGAAACCGACCGCTACCTGCTCGTGCCCGACGACATCGAGCCTGCGGGTGGCGGTGACCTCACGCGCATTGCGCTTCCCTTGCACGACACCTACCTCGCCGCCTCCTCCGCCATGGATTTCTTTGTACGGCTCGATGCGCTCGATGCCGTGCGGATGACGAGCACCAAACGAAGTGATTGGAGCCTCGAGGAGGTTGCGTCTGCGCTCGAGGACGGAAGCATGCTCTACGTGGGCAAATACAGCGCGCCAGACTACGAGCGCGTACTCTCGGAAGGCGCTCAGGTCGCCATCGAGTCCACGATGATCTATCATTCGCCCGAGGTGGCAGAGCGTCTGACCGCGCTGGGCATACCCGTACTCGTCGAGCGCTCGAGCTACGAGACTAGTCCACTAGGCCGACTCGAGTGGATCAAGCTCTACGGCCTGCTCACCGGACGGCTCGACGAGGCGGAGCGAGTCTTTGACGAGCAGGTCGCCGCCGTCGAACGCGTCTCGTCGAAGGACCCCAGCACACGGCCGAATGTGGCGTTCTTCTCGATCTCCGCGAACGGACACGTTGTCGTACGCAAACCCGGCGACTACGTGTCCCAGATGATCGACCTCGCGGGCGGGCAATACTTCCTCGATGCCAAGGACACGCCAGCTGACACTGCGAACGCCCTCTCGACCATGAACATGGAGATGGAGAGCTTCTACGAGATCGCGCGCGACGCAGACATCATCATCTACAACAGCGCCATCGACGACGAGCTCAAAAGCATCGACGACCTCGTGGCCAAGAGCCCACGCCTCGCCGACTTCATGGCCGTACGCAATGACCGCGTATGGTGTACGGGCAAGGACCTCTTTCAGCAGCCCACCTGCGTCGCGGATATGGTTCAGGAGATGAGCGCGGCGTTCGCCGAGAAGGACGCCGACGGGGGTGCCGATAGGACCAATTTCGAGCACCTCTATCGCGTGCGATGGAAAGACGGGCAATGAGGAGGTCGCGTCGATACGCACTGGGCTTCGCGGGGCTCGCGTCGCTGCTCCTCGTGCTGGCTGCACTCAACGTCGTGCTCGGTAGCTCGTCAGTCACGGCAAGCGAGGCGCTGAGACTTCTCTTTCCGGGCGGAGCTGACGTCGACACCACCGCTTACCACGTCATATGGGACATCCGACTCCCCCGTTTGTGTGCGGCGGCGCTGCTCGGCGGCATGCTTTCGGTGACGGGATTCTGCCTGCAGACCTTCTTTGCCAACCCCATCGCCGGACCCTACGTCCTCGGCATCTCTTCGGGTGCCAAGCTCGTCGTGGCCCTCACGCTCGTATGGTCGCTTGTACAGGGAGTCGCGCTCGGCTCGGCCGCGCTCATCGTCGCCGCCTTCATTGGAGCCTTGCTCGCCATGGGCTTCGTGCTCGTCATCGCGGGACGGGTAAGAAACGCCGCCACGCTCATCGTATGCGGCGTGATGATCGGCTACGTGTGCTCGGCTGTCACCGACATCGTGGTCGCCTTCGCCGATGACGCGAACATCGTGAACCTCCACACCTGGTCTCAGGGAAGCTTCTCGGGCATCAGCTGGGACAATGTCGCGGTAATCGCCATCGTCGCGGTGGCTGCACTTGCCTGGAGCGTCGCCCTCTCGAAGCCCATGGGGGCTTACCAGCTGGGCGAGTCCTACGCAGCCAATGCGGGCGTGAACATCAAGAACTTCCGCATACAGCTGGTACTTCTCTCGAGCCTACTCGCGGCAACCGTCACCGCCTTTGCGGGTCCTGTCTCGTTCGTGGGCATTGCCGTGCCCCAACTCGTGAAGGGGCTCTTTGGCACGGCGCGTCCGTTGGTCGTCGTGCCGGGGGCGTTTCTGGGCGGGGCAGCGTTCTGCCTGTTTTGCGACCTCGTGGCCAGGACCGCGTTTGCCCCCACAGAGCTGGGCATCTCCACTGTCACGGCCGTCTTTGGTGCGCCCGTCGTCATGTGGATGCTCGTCTCGCGCCGACGCGGAAGGAGGACGCATGGGGAGTGACGACTCACAACCACGCGCCGCCGCGCTCACCACCACGGACCTCACCGTGGGCTATGGCAGCAGCGTCGTGGTCGACGGCATCAGCTTCGAGATCCACGCCGGACAGATCGTGACGCTCATCGGGCCGAACGGCGCGGGAAAGTCGACCATCTTGCGTACGATTGCGCGGCAGCTCGCACCAATCGCGGGCACCGTGATGCTGAGTGGTAGGGATCTTCGAGCTCTCGACCCCAACGAGCTAGCTCGAACCATGGCCATCCTCACCACCGAACGCGTCGATCCCGAGCTGATGACCTGCGAGGACGTCGTTGCCATGGGACGCTACCCCCACACAGGACGGCTCGGGCTGCTTGGCAACGCGGATCGGCGCGCAATCGCAGATGCCATGGAACTTGCGCGCGTGGAGTCACTCGCCGACGAGCCGTTCTCCTGTGTGAGCGACGGACAGCGCCAACGCGTCATGCTTGCCCGCGCAATCTGCCAAGAACCGCGCGTCCTCGTGCTCGACGAGCCGACCTCGTATCTGGACATACGTCACAAGCTGGAGTTTCTGCGCCTGATTCGCCTGCTCGCACGAGAGCGTGGCGTCACCGTGCTCATGAGCCTGCACGAGTTGGAACTCGCCCGCCACGTGTCAGACCTCGTCGCGTGCGTCGCTCACGGACGCATCGACCGCATCGGTACTGCGCAGGAGGTCTTTGCAGGCGGCTACGTTCGTCGGCTCTATGAGGTCGACGACGAGGATTTCGATGCCATCTACCCTGGCCTCGACCAGTCAACGTCGTCCCCGCACGCCGACGACGAGCACTCCCCCACTGTCACGGCACAAGGCGCCTCTTTATCGGCAACGCCCAACGACCATTACGTGCGCAGCGGGCAGCGATTGCTCCGTTGCGGGGTGACAACGGGCACCTGCGCCGCACTCGCAACCGCTGCTGCCACGCGCCTCTTGCTCGAGGGTCGCGCACCCGAAGCGGTGAATCTCGTCACGCCCAAAGGTCTGCCCGTTGAGGCCGAGGTCGCATTTGCCGAGCTCACGGATGCAAGCGCGTCATGTGGCATGCGCAAAGACGCGGGCGATGACCCCGACGTGACGGACGGCATCCTCGTCGTCGCCACTGTCGCACGCATAGCCGACGGGATCACCATCGAGGGCGGAGCGGGTGTGGGTCGCGTCACCAAGCCCGGCCTCGACCAGCCAGTGGGTGCGGCCGCCATCAACCGGGTTCCCCGACAGATGATCGAGTCGCAGGCACGTTCCGTTGCGGACGAGCTCGGCTACAGGGGTGGCCTCGCAGTGACCATCTCCGTTCCCGACGGAGAGCAAATCGCGAAGCGAACCTTCAACCCGCAGCTCGGCGTTGTGGGAGGTATCTCGATTCTCGGCACCTCTGGCATAGAGGAGCCCATGAGCGAACAAGCCCTCGTGGACACCATCGAGCTCTCGCTTCGGCAGGTTCATGCTCAAGGCGCGAAGAGCGTGCTCTTGTTGCCCGGCAACTACGCAGAGGAGTTTGTTCGCAGCTCGTTGCCCGAGCTACACGTTGTGCCACAGGTGAAGTTCTCGAACTACCTGGGCGAGGCGCTCGATGTCACGGCAAGCCTCGGATTTGAGCGCGCGCTCGTCGTCGGCCACATCGGCAAGCTCGTCAAGCTCGCAGGCGGCGTCATGAACACGCACTCCCGAGTGGCAGATTGCCGCATGGAGCTCATCTGCGCCCACGCAGCCGTAGCTGGTGCAAATGCGAGCCTATGCGACGCGCTGCTCGCAGCCGCCACGACGGACGCAACGCGATGCAGCGCCACCTCGCTCACAGGGTAGCTGACTCGCTCGTCGCAGGCGCGATTGTCTTCTCGAACCAGCACAGACTCCTCGGGATGACCCCCACCGCCCGCGACATCATGGAGCACTCGTAGCGGCTAGCACTTACGGGCATAGCGCACGACAACTACGGCTATGTCTTCCCAACGTCAGTCGACGGAAAGGGAGTGCCGTTGTAGGGCAGATACTGTACGGCTACGCAAGAATCGCCTCGATCATCTGGTTCTTGAGGCGATTGGCTACCTCGAGTTTCCAAGCGGGGTAACCGAAGCCAGGGTCTTCGTATTCGAAGTCCTTGAGCACCACGAGCTTGGCGCGTATGTCACTCGTGAGCATAGCGCGCGCCACGACCACGAAGCCACCGCCAATCTTTGGCCGTTGGTGCGAGAGGTACTCGTCCACGTCGTCATGCTCCATCAGATAGGGAAGCAGAGCCATGTTCTGGTCAAACAACGGTGCCATGCCCACAATCTCACCCGTGTCGTTGCGAACAAGGAAGCCGTAATTGCCCGCATGGCGGTCCACGTTCACGCAGATGGCATCCATGACCAACATCTCTCGAAAGAGTTCATCGCCCCCATGCTCGGCAAGAAGCGCGAGTACGTCATCGATGCCAAACCGCTGCCTAAACATACGAATTGCTGGCACGAAGCCGAGATCTTCTGAAGTGAAAAGCGGACAATCCGATGCTAGCTTGCCGTGGTAGTTACGCAGCGTATAGGGCACATGGCTTACGGCGGCGGCATCCAAGATGTCCGCGCAGAGCTTCTCGGAGTAGGGCTCAAACCCAGCGTTAGCGTAGCCTGAGGAGCCTCGCTTTAGCAGGTGTGGTCCGTCCTCCTCTCGAACCCAGCACTTGTCAAACGACCCAGATGTGCCGAATTCGGGGCTTGTGCTTGAGAACTGACGCCCGTACATACCAACACCGTCGAAGGCAATACGCGCCACGACATCATCGAAACAATTCGTGTACAACGAGACGTCCTCCCATGCCAGCTCGGAGCCCTCACGTTTCATCCAAAAGGTATCGGTGAGAGAGACGCAGCGTACCATGTCTATGAAGCCCTTACGATTGTCGATGCCAAGCTCCTCCATGAGTCGCTTTATCGACGTGCGATGCTTGGCAATCTGTCGGTCATCAATCCAGTCATTGATGTTGCTAAAACCGTAGGGCAGGTAATCGTCATCCTGCTCAACCAAGTCGTAGATCATCTCTCCATATACATCGCGCTCCTCGCAGACCGCCACGAGCTTGTTTTTGTTCATGAGCTGGTAGCGCATGCAAGTCTCCCCTCGGATAATCTGACATATTCTTCTATCCATCATAGCACATTTCATGGCGACTCAGCGACACAACACTGGGGACACCAAGGGAGGGTCCTTGATGCCCCTGTGGTAGCATGGCGACAGGCATCACCTGTCGGCACAAGGAGGAACCGTGATTCATTTCGTGGGCGCAGGTCCAGGAGCGACCGACCTCATCACACTGCGCGGGGCATCCCTGCTCGGCGAGGCTGATGTCGTCATCTTTGCGGGAAGCCTCGTGAATCCCGAGCTCCTCTCGCTCGCACCCGAAGGCTGCACGGTGCATGACAGCTCGCGCATGACCTTGGAACAGGTCATCGACGTCATGGCTGAGGCGACGCACGCCAACAAGGACGTCGTTCGCCTGCACACGGGCGACCCCAGCCTCTACGGAGCCATCCACGAACAGATGATGCGACTCGACGAGCTGGGCATTCCCTACGACGACACGCCCGGCGTCTCGAGCATGTGCGCTGCCGCCGCAAGCATAGGAGCTGAGTACACCTTGCCCGGCGTGAGCCAAAGCCTCATCGTGACGCGCCTCGCCGGGCGCACGCCGGTACCCGAGCTCGCGGCGCACGGAAGCAGCATGGCCATCTTTCTCTCGGCGGGATTGCTGAACGAGGTCCAGGCCGAGCTCCTGTGCGGGGCTTACGACGAAGAAACCCCCGCAGCGATCGTCTACAAGGCAACGTGGCCAGACGAGCACGTGGTTCGCACCTGCGTGGGAAGGCTTGCCGAGGATGGCGAGCGAGCCGGCATCCGGGCTACGGCGCTCATCCTTGTGGGCGACTTCCTCAAGGCCAAGGGCGAGCGCAGTCGCCTGTACGACCCGACCTTCTCCACCGGCTTCCGAGGAGCCACTCACGCCAATGGACGAGCGACGGGTTTCTCATCTCAACGTCGGTCGAACGACATAGCGCTCGTCTCGTTCAGCGACATGGGACAGGAGCTGGCCGAACGACTGGCGGCAGATCTGGGCGGGCAGGCGTGGCGCTGCGAGCCGGGAGGACTCGCCCAATGGACCTCCGAAGCGTTCGCGAAAAGCGCGGCGCTCGTCTTTGTGGGTGCCACAGGCATCGCCGTGCGCGCCATCGCGCCACATCTGCGCGACAAGGCCACCGACCCCGCAGTCATTTCCGTGGACGAACAAGGACGCTTCGCAATCCCCCTCGCCAGTGGACACCTCGGCGGGGCGAACGACCTCGCGCGGCGCATCGAGGAAGCATGCGGGGCTCACGCCATCATCACGACGGCCACCGACGGACGCGGTGTCTTTGCTGTGGACGAGTGGGCACGCCATCAGGGATGCGTCGTGGCGAACCCCGAACGCATCAAGATCGTTTCGGCCAAGCTCCTCGCGGGGAAAGTTGTGCGCCTGCAATCCGACTACCCGTTGCCCGACGACACGCCGGCTGGAGTCGTGGCCATAACGACGGAGGCCTGCCAGCAGAGATGCGTCTCCCATCACTCCCCCGACATCGTGCTCTCCCCACGCTCAAACATCGGGGCAGGAGCGCTGCACGTCGTGCCCCGCGTACTCGTAGCGGGCGTCGGCTGCAAACGCGGCACGCCAGCAAACCTCCTCGTCGAACGACTGCGCACGACCTTGAGACAGGCCGGCTATGACGCGCGAGCGCTCTCACGCGTTTGTTCCATCGACGTAAAGGCGGACGAACCAGGCATACTTGCGATGTGCGCGGAGTTCGACGTGCCGTTCGAGACCTTCTCGGCAGAGGAACTCGCCAAGACACCCGGCAGCTTCTCTTCCTCGTCCTTCGTACGCGACGCCGTGGGCGTGGACAACGTCTGCGAGCGCAGCGCGGTCCTCGGCAGCGGCGGCGGCACGCTCGTATGGCCCAAGGAGGCGGGCGACGGCATCACGCTGGCTCTTGCTGAACGACCATTTGCTCCGGATTGGAGATGGTCTCGTGGGTAGGCTCTTTGTGGTGGGGCTAGGACCGGGCAATCGGGCGACCATGACGCAGGCTGCGTACGCAGCCCTTGAGACAGCCGACGTGCTCTGCGGGTACGACACCTACGTTCGCCTCGCGACAGAGCTCCTGCCCCATAAGCCCACGCATGTCACGGGTATGGGCGGCGAGCTCGAACGCTGCAGCTGGGCCGTACACGCGGCTGCATCTGACAATAAGGTCGCGCTGGTATGCAGCGGAGATGCCGGCGTATACGGCCTCGCCGGTCTGGCTCTCGAGCTTGCCGAGGACGAGCCAAACGTGGAAGTCGAGGTCATTCCCGGCGTGACGGCAGCACTCGCAGGAGCGGCCGTCCTCGGAGCGCCTCTCGTCAACGACTACTGCTGCATCTCGCTCTCGGATTACCTGACCCCATGGGAGACCATCGCACACCGTCTGCGCTGCGTGGGCGAGGCAGGCATTGCCATCTGCCTCTACAATCCCGCCTCCAAGCAACGGCCCGACCACTTGGCGCGGGCTTGCGACATCCTCCTTGCAACCCGTGACGCCCGCACCGTTTGCGGCTGGGTACGCAACGCGGGTCGCGAGGCGCAGACGCACCGCATCCTCACGCTAGGGGAGCTACGCGACGAGCAGGTAGACATGCTCACGACTGTCTTTGTCGGTGCGCCCGAGACCGTCGTTGTCGGCGGTCACATGGTCACCCCGCGCGGATACTCTTCGCAAGACAAGCGATAGGACTGCCGCGGCTTCGCGCTACACTGGAGGGGAATTCGCGACGAAAGGACGCGTCATGCACATACGACTGGCCAACATAGACGACCTCGCAGCCATCATGGACCTGTACCATGAGGTATCTGACGCAATGGTGGGCACACCGCACGACTGTTGCTGGAGACGGGAAGGTCATCCCACCCCCGAGTTCGTCGCAGAGCTCGTCGAGAGCGACGGCATGCTTGTCGCTGCGGAGGACGATGTCATCTTTGCCGTCGTCGGAGTGGACCACGACCTCGGCCACGACTATGGAAACCTTCGTTGGCTCGTCGATGTGCCCGACGAGCTTGTCGCCGTGATTCACCTGCTCGCAGTTCGCGAGGCGTGGCGCGGCGCGGGCATCTCCCGCGAGCTGCTACGGGCATGCCTCGACGAGGCACGCACGCGCGGCATGCGCACCGCACGCCTCGATGCCACGGCAAACAACGCACCCGCCATAGCCCTCTATCAGAGCGAGGGCTTCCAACAAGTCGGCGCGGACGACGTGTATGTGGGTCTTCCCGACGAACCCATCGTACCGTTCGTGGTCATGGAACTCCCTCTGTAGAGGGATACCGCGAAGGGAGACGACGATGCCTGGCATCCACATCAGCGACTGCGAGACGTATCTGGGCGATGGCGGCACCGACGCTCCAGCCATCTACGTCATCGACGCGCCAGAGCACCCCTTCGACATGGTGTCTCTTGCCCGAGGACGCGTATCGACGATCGTGCGAATCCCCGTATCCGAATGGAGGCAAAACCTTACGCCGTGGCCTGCCGAAGCGCTATACCGGGGAGAACCCGACTTCGGCGGCGAGGCGGCAGCAACGCTGGGCGAGCTCATAGGCGAAACCATACCCGGCATCGAGGCGCGCGACGGCCTCGTGCCTATCGCACGCGGCGTCTGCGGGTATTCGCTAGGTGGGTTGTTCGCGCTGTACGCGCTTACGCATACGAGTGTCTTCTCCGCCTGTGGATGCGTTTCCGGCTCCGTGTGGTATGAGGGCTGGGTTGACCACCTGCGCGAACTCGACCGCGACCTCGCAGGTACGTTCGCCTACCTCTCCCTTGGCACCAAGGAGCGCCGGGCCGCGCGGCCCCTTCTCAAAACAGTGCAGGACCGCATGGAGGATTGCGCGGCGATCCTCACCGCAAAGGGCTGCGTGGTGGACTATCGTACCGGTCCCGGCAACCACCTGCAGCACATCCACCGTCGCGTCGATACCGCACTTGGCGCCCTCGACTCGTTCCTAACGGGCAAGGGGGGCGTTTGTCCCACCAAGGCGGGACAAACGCCCCCCTTGCCCGTCCCACTACCTGAGTAGGGGGCGCGTGTTGGACGCCGCGATGGCAACGGTCGAGAGATTGTGCAGTGTCGCGGCGGTTGTGAGCGGAATCAGGCTCGCCACGCCCAGAACGATGAGCGCAGTGTTGAGGCCCACGATGAGCCGATAGCGCGCATCGATGCGTCTTTGCAGACGTAGCGAGAGGTCGCGCGCAACCACGAGTTTGTCCAGCGAGTCGCTGCGTATGGAGACGTCCGCCACGGTACGCGCGATGTCTGAGGCGTCGGCCAAGGCAACCGAGACGGACGCCGCCGCCAAGGCAGGCGAGTCGTTGATGCCATCCCCGACCATGACCACGCGATGTCCTCCTGCCTCAAGGGCCTCCACAAAGGCGGACTTGTCCTCGGGCAAAACCTGAGCACGGTATTCGTCGATGCCCGCCGCCGCAGCCGTCGCCCGTGCGGCACGCTCCGAGTCCCCCGTGAGCATGACGACGTGTTCGATGCGCAGGCCCCGCAAGGCGTCGAGCGTCGCTCGGACGCCCTCCCGAAGCGGATCCTCCACGCACAGCGCCCCCAACAGCACGCCGTCACGAGCAAGATACACGTGCCCGGTGCCCGGCGACACCTCATCCACGTGTTCCTCGAAGCCATCCGGCAATGGCACCCCCTCGTCCTCAAACACGAAGTGCGCGCTGCCCAGCACGGCATGTTCGCCACCCACCTCGGCAGCGATGCCGTGCGCGACGATATAGCGCACCTGGGCATGCAGCTCGGGTTCGTGCGTGAGGCTATGCTCCGCGGCACCATCCACGATGGCATGCGCAACGGCGTGCGGGAAGTGCTCCTCGATGCAGGCGGCCAGACGCAGGATAGTCTCTTCGCTCGTGTCCCCCGCAGACACGACGGCGGCAAGGCGCGGTGACGCCTGGGTGAGCGTGCCAGTCTTGTCGAATACGATCGTGTCCGCTTCGGCAAGGGCCTCGAGGTATTTGCCTCCCTTCACCACCACGTCGTATTCGGTCGCCTCACGCATCGCGCTCATGACGGCAATGGGCGTGGAGAGCCTAAGCGCGCAGGAGTAGTCCACCATGAGGACGGCAAGCGCCTTGCCCACATTGCGCGTCACGGCCAAAATGCCCAAGAAGCTCGCAAAAGCCACGGGCACGAGCTTGTCTGCCAATGACTCCGCCTTGCTCTGGCTCGAGGACTTGAGCTCTGCGGTTCGCTCGACCATGGTCGCTATGGCATCTATGCGCGAGGCCCCGGGCGGGACCGTCACGCGCACGACGAGCTCCCCATCCTCGATGGCGGTACCCGCAAACACCGTGGAACCCGCCTCTTTGCGCACAAGCTCCGCCTCGCCCGTCATCGAAGCCTCGTTGAGTGCCGCCACCCCGGACTTGACACAGCCATCCACCGGCACGACCGATCCCGCACGCAGACGAAGAAGGTCACCAACAAGCACGCGGTCAAGCGCCACGAGCTCGTCTTCCTCGTCGGTGACGCGCCACACGTGAGAGGCGCGGGCGACGAGGCCCTGCTCCAGGGACAGTCGCGTACGACTTCGAACGTGGCGTTCCATGGCGTCGGAGAGCCCGAGTAAGAGCATGATGGTGTCAGCCTCCGCAGGAGTCCCGCGCAGTATGGATGCCGCGATCGCGGTTGCGTCCAGCACCTCGACGGTAAGACGGCCCCGCAGAAGCTGGTGCAGCCCATCACGTACGTATCGAAGCGCCCGCACGACCGTCACGACGGTGCGTATCGGGGCCGGCAGCAGACGGCGCAGCGCACTCCACACGAGGAGCTGGCCCACCTCCAGCTGGAATCGATCGTCTTCCTTGGCGAGCGCATGCTCGAGGCGCTCGGCAGGAGCATCGGCAACGGGAAGGCAGAGCACATCCAAATCGCGCACGGCATTGAGCACGGTCATACGGACGAGAGGACTTGCATCGCAATGCACGAGCACCGAAGCGTTGGCCGCATGCACGTTTGCGTCTCTCACCCCGTCAAGCGTGCACAACAACGATTCGATACCATACGCCTCGCGCTCGGAAACAAACCCGAGAGAGAGTCGCAGGCGCAAACGACCCGGCGTGTCACTCGCTACTGTGTATCGCATGAGACGCTATGCCTCTGACGCAACGCCGTCCACCTGCGCCGTCACCTCTGCACGAATCCCCTCTTCCAGCTCTGCCAAGCGATCAGCCACGGCGGCGTCGATGCGCGCCTGTCTTCTGGCCTCGGCATTGATGTCGGAAGCCTCGTCCGCAATGTTCTGCGTCACACGCGTGACCTTGTCCGTGGCACGCATACCTGCGGCGGCAACCTTAACCGCTCCGCGGTGAACTGTTCCGTTCTTTCCAAGAGAGCCGATGACGGCTGCAATGGCGGCACCGCCGACCACACAGAGTGCGCGAGGGATGGACATGAGACTGCCTTTCTTCCGAGTGATTACAAAGTTAACCTATGGTATCTCTTTATGTTAACCTTGTCTATCTTTTTGCCATGGTTCGCTCGATGACAGCCTCAGAGGTTCGAACTGGAAGCGCTTCTCTCGCTTAGTAGAACGCCTCGATGCCCTCGTCCAGATAGACCTGGCGGTAGGAGGCGAGGTTCTCTGGTCGGAGGTTCTTGACGCCGTGCAGGGCGTAGGGCTTGTCGAGAAGCGCGTACTTGCCCTCGCCGAAGTTGTGGAAGGGGAGAAGCTGAACGCGGGTGCCGCCGGCCTCGCGCAGCCACCGAGCCATGGCGCGGGCATCGTCCAGCCCGTTGTTGAAGCCTGGGACGACAGGCGTGCGTGGTAGGACATCTGGGTGGTTGGCCAGCGCCCAGCGCAGGTTGGTGAGCATGAGGTCGGCGTTTCCGTCTGCCTGAGCCTTCAACTTGTCCGCATCCACGTGCTTGAGATCCACGAGCATATGGTCGAGCAGTCCCGCAATGTGCCGGAAGACTCGTGGGGACACGTGCGCCTCAGTCTCGATGCAGGTGTCGATGCCCTCCTCGCGCAGTCGACCGAGCAGTTCCTCGCAGAAGTCGGGCCACGTGAGCGCCTCGCCTCCGGAAAGCGTGACACCGCCGCCGGAGTCCTCGTAGAAGGGCTTGTCTTGCAGGCACACGCGAAGAACCTCTTCTACGGATTTTGCCTCGCCCGTGCAGGTCAGCGCTCGGGCAGGACAGGCAACCACGGCGGCACGGGCTTCAGAGGAATCACCGCGCAGAGTGCGCACATCCACATGGCGCTTGCCGTCAATCTCACGCGCGGCTGCGCTGGGCGCCACATCAAGGCATGCCCCGCATCCCAAGCAGGCACTCTCCTTCCACTCGAGCTGCGGCGCGCGGGCCTGGCTTTCGGGGTTGGCGCACCACGCACATCGCAGCGGGCACCCCTTGAGGAACACCACCGTCCGGATACCAGGTCCGTCGTCGAGGCTGAACTTCTGTATGTTGAAGATGGTTGCGGTTTCCACGATGCTCCCTTATTCTCACATATATGGTATATGCATGAGTCTACCATACACGCCAATTCACCCCCCGTTTGTTCGCTCCTAGTTGTACCATTAACCTAAAGGAAAAAGGCGAGGGGGTGCCCATGCTCACAGCTTTCTTTGGCGACATGGACGACGTGGTATACAACACCGCTGCATATTTCAAATACAACCTACAACCTGATTGGCTGGAGGACCCATTTGTTCAACAAATGATTCTAGGGGTTGACCACTCCCGAGTTTTGGGCAATGGTGCCATAGACAGCCCCGTGCTTGGCGTGATTGCTCCCGTATCTCTCTCCGGTGGTGTTAAGGCGCTTATCCTTATCGATAGGGTTCCGGACAGAGTTTTTAATGCCTCGAATTGCGGTGACAACTGTGCAAAATGGCTACTACGTATCGGCGCAAGGCAGGACGTTACAATCAATCTGCGTCACATCATGGATTTTGGAGATGAACCCTTTGAATTGCTGGTGGCCAACACGGGTGAACTCGTCACTTCGATGGACGAACTCGTACCCATCGCAGGGAGGTATGTCTGATGCGAGGCCGACATGAATTGCGAGTCGAATCCGCTCATCTCAGATACGATATGACCTTCTTGCGCAATATCACTGTAATCCAAGGCGACAGCGCCACGGGCAAGACAACGCTCGTAGATATGATACGCGAATATCAGCTCAATGGATCCGACACGGGTATATCCCTCGTGTGTGACCTGCCTTGTCGTGTGCTCGAAGGTAGCACATGGGAAGAGCAACTCTCGTACATCAAGGATAGTATCGTGTTCGTGGACGAGGGTAACCGATTCGTCTCATCGGTAGACTTCGCGCGGGCTGTCCGTTCATCGAGCAACTACTTTGTTATCGTAACGCGAGAGGCACTCGACAACCTTCCCTACAGCGTGACTGAGGTTTACGGAATCCGGAGTTCAGGCCGATACGGGCGCCTCGAGCCGGTATACCACCAGATGTACCGCATCTATGGCGACGAGGTCCTGCGGAACGGAGGAGATGGGCTCCTCATAACAGAAGACTCCAACGCTGGGTATGACTTCTTTTCTGCAGCCACCTCAGGTGCTGACATCACATGCATATCCGCAGGTGGGGCCGGAAAGATCTTTGCTCTCCTACAGAAACTTGGCACAAATGAAGACGCGACGGTTGTGGCCGATGGAGCTGCATTCGGCTCTCAAATGGGCAGAATTCATCAGCTCATGCAACGCAGGAGCGGCATTCGCCTATATTTGCCCGAGTCCTTCGAGTGGATTATCCTAGCGTCCGGCATTCTGGACGACAAAGAAGTGAGGGACATCCTCGAGAGGCCCCACGACTTCATCGACAGCAGGGAATTCTTTAGCTGGGAGAGATATTTCACGAGTCTTTTGGTGAACAAGACTGACGGAACCTGGATGCAATACTCCAAGACAAGGCTTAACCCGGTGTACCTGCAAGGGGCAACCAAATCAAGAATACTTTCTATCCTGCCCCCAACCGTGCGGGAGGCGCTTGACGCAGGCTGCTAGTCGAACGGTTTCCCGCGATCCAAACCAGCTTTGACATGCGACCGACATTCATTAACTCCAGTGCACCACTTTGCCTCAGAAATATTACGTACGTAAGTCTCTTTGTATTTGTTCGAAATTCTGTTGACAGTACTAGAAGCCATACTTATGATAGAATTACGTACGTAATCTATATAGCTTACGAAGTGAAAGGTACCACACATGGAGAACAGCGAGCACTTCGGAACCCTCACGCCCCGCATGCGGGCCTTCCGCGAGGAGGTGCTAGACGAGAGGCCCTTCGTGGACGCCGAACGCGCCGTGCTGTGCACTGAGTCCTACCGGCAGACGACCGACCAGCCGCCCGTCATGCGTCGAGCCCTCAGCTTCGCTCACATCCTCGACAACATGACCATCTACATCGAGGACAAGACCCTCATCGCCGGCAACCAAGCCACAAAGAACGGCAACGCGCCGGTCTTTCCCGAGTACACGCTCGGCTTCGTGCTCGACGAGCTCGACCTCTTTGAGAAGCGCGACGGCGACGTCTTCTATATGACCGAGGCCGACAAGCAGGCCATTCGCGACATCGCGCCTTTCTGGGAGGGCAATACCCTGCGCGACCACGGGCTGGCGATGCTACCTGACGAATTGGCCCCCTTCATGGAGACCGGTGTCTTTGGCATGGAAGGCAAGCTCAACGCCGGCGACGCGCACCTGGCCATAAACCACGCCCGCCTGCTCAGGGAGGGCTTGCGCGGCTACGAGGAGCGCACCTGTGCCGCCAAGGACGGGCTCGACCTCACCGACCCCGAGGCCGTGAACAAGTACGCCTTCTACAAGGCCGTGCTCGTGGTCATCGACGCCGTGCACCGCTGGGCACAGCGCTACTCCGATTTGGCCTCAGAGCAAGCCGCGGCAACCACCGACCCAACCCGCAGGTCTGAGCTCGAGCGCATCGCCGCCACCTGCGCGAAGGTGCCCTACGAGCCGGCCGAGACCTTCTTTGAGGCCGTGCAGGCCGTGTGGTTCAGCCAGGTGCTCCTGCAGATCGAGTCCAACGGTCACAGCCTCTCCTTCGGCCGCTTCGACCAGTACATGTATCCGTACTACAAGGCCGACCTCGAGGCGGGTCGCATCACCGAGGACGAAGCAACAGAGTTGCTTGCCAACCTCTGGATCAAGACCCTTACCGTGCAGAAGATTCGTAGCCAGGCGCACACCTACTCCAGCGCCGGCAGCCCCATGTACCAGAACGTCACCATCGGTGGCCAGACACCCGACACCCACGAAGACGCCGTCAACCCGATGAGCTGGCTCGTGCTGCGCTCCGTCGCGCAGACCCGCCTCACCCAGCCCAACCTCACCGTGCGCTACCACGCGGGACTCGACAAGGCCTTCTTTGCCGAGTGCATAGAGGTCATGCGCCTGGGCTTCGGCATGCCCGCCCTCAACAATGACGAGATCATCATCCCCAGCTTCATCGCCTGGGGCGTGGACGAGTACGACGCCTACAACTACTCGGCCATCGGCTGCGTCGAGACGGCCGTGCCCGGCCGCTGGGGCTACCGCTGCACCGGGATGAGCTACATCAACTTCCCGCGTCTGCTGCTGTGTGCCATGAACGGCGGTGTGGACCTGACGAGCGGCAAGCGCTTCGTCGAGGGACATGGGACCTTCCTTGAGTGGGAGACGTTCGACGAGCTCATGGCTGCCTGGGACGCCAGCCTACGTGAGATGACCAAGTGGTCCGCCGTGGTGGAGAACGCCATCGACAAGGCCTCCGAACGCGAGGTGCCCGACGTGCTCTGCTCCGCCCTCACCGACGACTGCATCGCACGCGGCAAGACCATCAAGGAGGGCGGCGCGGTCTACGACTTCATCAGCGGCCTGCAGGTGGGCATCGCAAACATGGCCGACTCCCTTGCCGCCATCAAGAAGCTCGTCTATGAGGAGGGCCGCATCACGCGCCAGCAGCTCTGGGACGCACTGACCAGCGACTTTGCCGGCGAGGAGGGTGCTCGCATCCAGCAGATGCTTATCGACGACGCCCCCAAGTACGGCAACGACGACGACTACGTGGACCAGCTGGCCGTCGACTGCTACGCCCCTTACATCGACGAGGTGGCCAAGTACCCGAGCACGCGCTACGGTCGCGGCCCCATCGGCGGCATCCGCTACGCCGGCACGAGTTCCATCAGCGCCAACGTGGGCCAGGGCATGGGCACCATGGCCACACCCGACGGTCGCCACGCCCACGAGCCGCTGGCCGAGGGTTGCAGCCCCGCGCACAACTGCGACAAGCAGGGTCCGACGGCCGTCTTCAAGACCGTCTCGAAGCTCCCCACCGACAAGATTACGGGCGGCGTGCTGCTCAACCAGAAAGTCACGCCTACGATGCTCGCGCGCGAGGAGAACAAACTCAAGCTGCAGATGATGCTGCGCACCTTCTTCAACCGCCTGCATGGCTACCACGTACAGTTCAACGTCGTTGATCGCGCAACGCTGCTCGACGCGCAGGCACATCCCGAGCGGCACAAGGACCTTATCGTGAGGGTTGCCGGGTATTCGGCATTCTTCAACGTACTCAGCAAGGCGACGCAGGACGATATTATCGACCGTACGGAGCAGATGCTGTAACGTGGGGTGGGGGGCGAGGGCGGGGCTTGTTGTCCCGTGCTCAAACAGCTCGCTTCGCGAGAACTGCGCCGGGACAACAAGCCCCGCCCTCTTCTCCGAATCACGCTAGGCGCCTCTACCCTAGGCATAGGGGAGGAAAGGAAGTTTGTGCGTGCTTCGCACGCGTTGTATAGGAAAGGAAATAACCATGGAGTTCTTTATTGACAGTGCTGACATCGAGGCCATCCGCGAGCTGTGCGCGTTTTTGCCCATCGACGGGGTGACCACCAACCCGACCATCATCACCAAGAGCGGCAAGGCGCCGGAGCAGGTCTTTGCAGAGCTCGCCGAGGTGCTCACCGAGGACCAAAAGATCATCGCCCAGGTCGTGAGCCTCGACTATGAGGGCATCCTCGCCGAGGCAGAGCGCATCGCACAGATTCGCGGCGGCAAGAACGTCGTAGTCAAGATTCCCGTCACCCGCGAGGGTCTGCGCGCCATCCCCGTTGTCAAGGCCAAGGGCATCTCCGTGTTAGCCACCGGCATCTACTCGCCCGACCAGGCCTTCTGGGCAGCCAAGGCCGGCGCGGACTACCTCGCGCCTTACGTCAACCGCATGTGCAACTACGGCGACGGTGTGGGCCAGGTTATCGAGCTCGTCGAGACCCTCGCCATATACGGCATGGACGCCAAGGTTTGCGCCGCGAGCTTCAAGAACGTCGACCAGGTGCACCAGCTGCTCGCCGCCGGCGTCCCCTCCATCACCGTCGCGCCTGACGTCATCCGCGCCATGGTGGACCACCCCGGCACCGCTATCGCCATGGACGAGTTCACCGCCAACTGGAGCAAGGCCTACGGGAGGACGAGCCTGTAAGTCCGCTCACAGGGCTGGCCACGCCACCGAACTTCTGCTCCCGCCACGACGAAGAATCTGATTTAGTGACACGTTTGGGAAGGCTCGCCACTGCGCACGTCTTTAAGCTAAGATGCAAGAGGAACGTCAGTCACGATGGAGACCAAGCGAGGCGAGACCATGGGCAAGCGCGACAAGAGAATCTTGGAGATTGTCACGTCAGAGCGCAAGGTGGAGGTCGCCGCGCTGTCGCAGACGCTCGGTGTTTCGGAGGTCACGGTACGCAAGGACCTCGATGCTCTGCAGGCTAAGGGGCTCGTCGTACGCGAGCATGGCTTCGCGACGATTGCCAATCCCAGCGACGTGAGCGGGCGTCTGGCCTATCATTACGAGGAGAAGCGCCTCATTGCCCGCGCGGCGGCGCGTCTCGTGCCGAATGGCTCGACCGTCATGGTCGAGAGCGGAAGCTGTTGCGCGCTGCTGGCTCGCGAGCTTGCGGATACCAAGGATGGCGTTACCATCGTTACCAACAGCGCCTTCATCGCGAACTACGTGCGAGACAGCATACGCGTGGACTGCATTTTGCTTGGCGGTACCTTCCAGCGAGATTCCCAGGTGATGGTGGGACCGCTCGTCCGCACGTGCGCGGCCGAGTTCTACGTAAACAGGCTCTTCATCGGGACCGACGGTTGGATTGAGGGCGTGGGTCCCACCAACGCCGACCAGATGCGTGCCGACGCGGTGCGATCCATGGCGGAATCGGCGGCAGAGGTGGTGGTACTCACCGAGTCCGAGAAGTTCGGCCAGCACGGCGCGAACCCCATGCGCCTGCCCGGCAAGCAACTCTCCGTCGTGACCGACGCCAACATTCCCGACGGATGGCGCGAGAGCCTCAACCGCGCTGGTGTACAGCTTGTCGTAGCCCAAAGCGGCTAGAGCGCCTTCTTTGGACAGCTTCTCACGCATTCTTGGCACAGGATGCATTCGGTGCCATTCTCGCGCTTGCGTGAATCGTCGAGCATGTCGACTTCCATGGGACACACACGACGGCACTTCCCGCACTGGATGCACTTGTCATGGTCGCACGTGATGCGCAGCAATGAGAAGTAGCTCATCGGCTTCAAAAACACGGTAACGGGACACACATACTTGCAGAAAGCCCGGTTGTCCTTGAAAGCGAAGGCCATGGCAATGCCCACGGCGTAGTAGGCTACGTTTCCAAAGACGAACGCCCAAAACATGATTCGCTCGATGTTGCCCACATGCGCCAAAAACAAAACCGCAACGAACGCGAGCGACGCCGCGAAGGTGAGATAACGGATCCAGCCGATCTTCTTCCTCGGCTGCCTTGGGACTTTGTATGGCAGAAAGTCGAGCACCATCGCCGTCCAGCAGGCATACCCGCACCAACCACGCCCAAAGAGCAGTGGTCCGAATATCTTTGCGACGGCGTAGTGAATCGTGGCGGCCTCAAAGACACCCGTGAACAGGTAGTACCAGAAGCCCTCGATCTGCATGTTCTCGTTGCATATCAGGCCAAGGTATACGAGCATGTAGAGGCCGACGAGGAGCTGGGTCACCCTTCGCGCGTTCTTGTTTCCCTGGATGAACAGCCCAATGCCGAGCGCGACAGACGCGCCGATGTAGGTGAAGTTAAGCAGGTAGAAGAGGTTGTCCTTCGCCAGCCAAAGCGCAATCGCCACGGCTTCGAAGACGGCGAACAATGCTATAGAAGGGGCGTACTTCTTCATCATGTTCCTCTCTGAACAAATGGACCGCGACACCGTCTCATGCTCTGGGTACAGGGGGGACAGTCCCGTGGGTACCCAGGGGACTGTCCCCCCTGTACCCCCCTGCACCACGCGCCACCTGCTCGATGAAGTCTGCAGCTGCAGCGGGCCCTCCGCACGAGCGCAGGTCTTTGCGCATTCGGGCCGACCCCTCGCGTAGACCCTCGTCCGATAGGGCGGTAAGCACCGTCCTGCGCAGGGCAGTGGCGTCTTTCGCTACCGACTCGTCGAGCGGGCTGCCCGCACCGACCTCCGCGACGCGCCTCGCCACGGCGCGCTGCTCGCTGGTCAGCGGAAAGAGCAGCTCGGGCACGCCCATCCACATGCCCTCCGAGGCGCTGTTCATACCGCAATGCGTGACGAAGAGGCTCGCGCGAGAGAGGACGTCCATCTGGTCCACGTATTGCTCGACGCGGACGTTCTGTGGGAGTTCGCCGAGCTGAGCGGCATCGAACGCCTTGCCGCACGAAATGAGGAGGTCCACGTCCTCCTCGCACAGGGCCTCGATGAGCGCACGATAGAAGCCGGGTCGGTCATTGATCACCGTGCCAAGAGAGGCATACACAAGCGGACGGCCGCCCTTCTCCCGCGGAGCGACATCGCGAACCGAGGGCCCTACGAAGCGATAGTGACTCTCGCCAAAGGTTTCGGCGCAGGGCTGAAACGTCCTCGAGGTGTAGACGATGGTGTTGTCATCCGGCTTGTTCTGCACGATGTCGAGGAAGCTCTTGACGTTGTACCCCAGCGCACGGAGCTTACGAATCTCACGATTCATGCGCGGAAGCCCGAGCACCATGTCGGCAATCTCCGCCGCGCTGTTCTTCATGTACTTCGCCGAGTACCTGTTGAAGGCAAACGTCGTGGTGGAGCACACCCATGGCAGACCATGTTTGAGCGCAGAGAGCTTGCCCCAGAAGCAGGCTGAGTCGGTAACCAGCACGTCAGGGCGCCGAGCAGCGATGTCTGCGGAAATGATCGGGTCGAGGGCCGCCACGATTCTGAACGACTGCACGCTCATCTCAGTGGTGGAAACCTTTCGCAGCCGTTGTTCCTCCCTGGCGTCAATTGCCGGCAGGTAGGCGTCGCAAGCAACGAACTCCGCTCCAGCGTGCTCGATTCTTTCCCGGAATTCTTCGAACGAATAGTAGCGTACCTCGTGTCCGCGACGCACGAGCTCGCGCACGACCTCGATGGTGGGATTGGTATGCCCGTAGGCGGGAATGCAGAACCACAGGACCCTCATCGCGCGCCTCCATCAAACACAGAGCTTACCCAGCTGTCGAACTGCTGCTTGGGCGGTATCGCAAGCCCTCGCTCCACATCTCCCAGGATGACGAGCGTATCTCCCGGCTGTATGCCAAACATGTCTCGCGCCTCCTTGGGTATAACGATCTGCCCTTTGGTGCCTACCGTCGCCGTCCACGCACCTTTGCCCTTCGGCATTGCCATGACTCCCCCTTTGGTATGCTCTGTCATACAAATCATACCACACATCTTAGCGTCCGGCGAGCATTCGCGCCATTATCTCGACCATGTATCGCCACCCACATGGCCCGATTGGATGGGACTTCGCAAGCGGGCTATGCGACAAGATCGGCCACTGATAGGCTAACGCTTCGCAAGTCGCAGCACCCAGGCGTAGCTTAGAGCTGTGAGAGCCGTGACGATGAAGATAAACACCAGCGTCAGCAGGACATGGTCCATCCGCATACCGAGGAAGACCACCAACACGGTGAGGCCCATGACCACGAACATGTTGGGCAGCATGTAGACGGCAACCGCCGCGCCTTGCTTGACAACCTCGACCTCGTTCTCCCAATCGAGGCGCATGTGCCGGATGCCGCAGACGCATCCCCATGCCGTCGAAAACGCGCAGAGCGCAAGGCCGAGCAGCAGGTACAGCAGCGTGTTCAGTACCGGCACCTTTGCGGAAACGCACAGGCACAGCGTCGAGAGGACCATGAACGGCACCGCAAGGCACATGTTAAAGAGCATCTTGCCTTGGTAGACCGCCTTCATTTCGATTGGCAAGCTCTGCAGAATCCAGTAATTCTTCCCCTCCAGCGACGGGGAACACGCCGTGGTGGCGACCATGCCAATCATGAAGTAGACGATGAAGGGAATCGCGGGCTGGAGCATCGCCGCGTCGATAGGAGCCCCCTGCATGACCGTGGCGACGATGTTGTCAAACCCCACGAGCAGCGTGACGACGCCCAAAATGCTTGCGAGCACCTCGCCCATCGCACCATTGACCATGTACACGGTCGAGCCGGTCATGCGCCTGAACTCCTTGAACGCGATCGCGCTCACCACGCTGCGTTTCTTCTGCGCGGACACGCGGTAGCTCCCCTTCGCGGCATGGGATTTCAGCGCCGAGTTGATGCTCCGATAGGAGCGGCCGACGACGTGGAACACGATGGCAAACAGCGCGACACTTGCCCCGACCAAGAGCAAGGCGCCCAACGCGTCGCCCTTCGCGATCGCGTTCGCGAACCAGCCAGCAGGCGCATAGACTCTCGCAGCATCCTCTGTCACCGCAGACATCTGCTCGAGGGCCGACTCCACCTTGCCGTTTTCGAACATGTCCTCCATCAAGAAGCGAAGCGAAAAGACGAACAGCACGACGATGAACGAGAGCACAGTCTGAATCATATTGGTCTTTTTGAAGCCAGAGCTGACCTTTGCGATCAGAAAGCCTAGGAAGGACGCCGCCAGCATCGGGACGATTGGCAAAAAGAGCGACAGAAGGAGCCAGACAGGATACACAGCCGCGAACGGATGGGCAAAGATGCCGTAGCCGACCATCATGGCCAGCGATATGCTCAGGTACCACGGCAGGCTCGTGACATACATGTAGAGGAACTTGCATCCTGCGACGGTCCTCGTCTCGAAGGGCAGCGACATCAGCATGTCGTATTCCTTGAAGTTGAACAGGTAGCCGTTCGTCTTGAACAGCGTGAACACGAAGGCGAGCAGGCTGATTACCAGCGCGCACATCACAGGCGCAGCGTCGATGATGCCTATCATGCCGTATCCGACGCACATCACGATGCAATAGGCCATGATCAGCACGTAGAGGAACGCAAAGCCGATAACGTTCGCGACAATCCGCCGTCGCTTCTTTTTGTCCGTGGTGTGCCGATAGATGTTTCTCTGGCTCGTGGAAAGAAGCAGCGTCTTGAGCAGGACGATATCGTTACTCATCGCTGTCCGCCTCCAGGAACGTCTCCTCCAGCGAATGCCCATCGGTCAGCTCTTCCATGGTGCCAGAGGCGATGATCCTACCGTGCTTGATGATTGCGATTTTGTTGCAAAGCTTCTCAGCCACGTCCAGCACGTGAGTCGAGAAGAAGACCGCCGTGCCCTCCTCGCACATGTCGTGCATGATCTCCTTCAGGGTGAAGGTCGCCTTGGGGTCGAGCCCGACGAAGGGCTCGTCTAGAACGAGCAGCTTGGGCGCGTGGATGAGCGCCGAGATGATTGCCAGCTTCTGCTTCATTCCGTGGGAATAGGCGCTGATGAGGTCGCCCAGATCGTTCGTGATCTCGAAGAGGTCTGCGTACCTTCGAATGCTCCGCTCGCGCTCCTCGGCACTGATGCCAAAGACGTCCGCCACGAAGTTCAGGTACTGAATGCCGGTCAGGTTCTCGTAGAGGTCGGGGTTGTCGGGGATATAGGCGGTGATTCGCTTGCAGGCCATCGGCTCGTCCTTGACGGAATGACCATCTATGTAGATGTCTCCCTCCGTGAAATCCAGCACGCCGACCACGGCGCGAATCGTCGTCGACTTGCCCGCGCCGTTGTGGCCGATGAAGCCGTAGATGTCCCCACTCATGACAGCGAGCGAAACGTCGTCCGCGGCCTTCTTTCCCTCTCCGTAAGACTTCGAGTAGTGCCTGATCTCAAGCATTGGCTTGTCGCTCATATCCTCACATCGCTCCTTCCGGTGCGTTTGCGCACGCTGCTCCGTATGTCTTGATAAAGTGCCGGCTGAACGCCTCGACCTGCGCCATTGCCTCGGGAGTCTTCTGCAGCTCCCGGTCGCACAGGGTCGTCGCGGCGGAGCGTTCCCTCATCCATCATTGCCCCGAAGATGTGGGTAAACAACGGTCACTCGTCAAGCGGTACTGGGGGGACAGGTACTGGGGGGACAGTCCCCGGTACTCGGGGGACTGTCCCCCCAGTACCTAGGCAAGACATGCGGTATTGTTATGGTAGGTAGTTCAAAGGAGTCGGACATGCAGATCAAGGTGTTTGCCACGGGTAGTGGCGATGTGCATTATTGGATCGATAACTCGGCGGGTGCTAAGGCGCCTTGGCTTGTCTTTCTGCCGGGCCTCACCGCCGACCATACGCTGTTTGACGCGCAGATGGCTTATTTCTCGGGAAAGGCTAGGTGCTTGACCTGGGACGCCCCCGCCCACGGTGCGTCGCGTCCGTACCCGCTCGACTTCACGATGGATGACTACGCTCACATCCTGCACGATATCCTGCAGGCCGAGCGCATCGAACGCCCCGTACTTGTGGGCCAGTCGCTCGGCGGATACGTCTCGCAGGCATTTCTGGACCTCTATCCTGGCGACGCGGCCGGCTTCATATCCATAGACTCCGCACCACTCAAGCGCAGGTACTACCCCAATTGGGAGGTTCGCGCCCTCCGTCACACGAAGGGCATGTACTTAGCCATTCCCTGGGCGCTGCTCAAACCGTGGGGGACAGTGGGCGCAGCCAAGACCGCGCAGGGTCGCGCAAACATGCGCTCGTTCATGGAGAAATACACCAAGCGCGAGTACTGCAACTTGGCCGCCCATGGCTATGCGATGCTGGCAGATGCCATAGAGGCCGAGCGCCCCTACGAAATCGATTGCCCGGCGCTGCTGCTTTGTGGGGAGCGAGACCATGCGGGCGACGTGAAGGCATTCAACCGCAAGTGGACGGCTGGTGATGAGATTCCCCTCGTATGGGTACCCAACGCCGGCCACAACTCCAACGTAGACAACCCCTCATTTGTAAACGAGCAGATCGAACGATTCATCGGGTGACAATGGGGACGGGGACGTATGTCCCGTCGGGACAAACTCCCCCGTCCCCATTGTCCTTACGAGCTTCCGATACACGTGCTCGACCATCCACGGCTCGGTCGAGGCCGCAAGCGCCTCTTCATACGTGAACCACCGGACCCCTTGGTTCTCGGCGGCGTTTGCCGTAAGCACCTCTCGCTCGTCAGCCTCAAAGAGGTACGTGAGATTGAAGTGGATGTGGCTCGAGACGTAGGAGCCGCGTCTCATGTGCCCCGCCACAGGCAGCGCCTCGAGGCTCAGGATGTCCTCACGCACGAGCCGCGCACCCCTCACGCCCGTCTCTTCCTCCAACTCCCGACGAGCCACCGCGCGCAGGTCGGGGTCGCCGTCCGCATGGCCGCCCACCCATGACCAGGAGTCGTATATGTTGTGATACACAAACAAGGTCTTTGTCCGCTCGGGATTCACAGTCCACGCCGATGCCGTCAGGTGAGCGAGCTCATTCGTACGCTCGAGATAGTCATCGCAGGTCCGCATGAATCGGAGCATCAGCCTCCGGTCATGCTCCTCTTGCTCGCAGGTAGGAGCGTACGTGGCAATTTGTTCGATGAGATCCATGGGGCTATTTGCTTGTAGCCAGCACGTCCTGATAGGCGACCTCGCCAATCTGGGCCATGGTCGCCTGTGCAGCCCCCGCACCGAATCCTTCGCCACCGCACAGGCACACGAGGACGAAGGGAGTATCGCCCCCCACGATTCCCCCGTCGTGGCGTACCGTTGCGAGCGATCCAGTCTTGTGCGCGAACGTCGTGCCCGCCGGCAGCCCTGGCGAGATGCACTCGTTGTCGATCTGCGCCTCTAGGCTCTCGAGCATGACGGCGCTCATCTCCTCATTCACGAAGGTCTTGTCCCAGACCATCTGGAGCAGCTTCGCCAGGTCGTCAGCACAGGTGTAGTTGTCCTCCCCGCGCTCGGCCGCTTCGGTGTCCATCATGTGGCGCCCGAGCTCCGTCTGCTTCAGGCCGAGCCTCTTTGCCTCGGCGTTCGCAGCATCCATGCCACAGAGATCGATGAGCGCGTTGGTGGCGACGTTGTCGCTCTCGGAAATCATCAGCTTGAGCATCTCGCGCACGGTGGTCTGCGCGCCGGCGCCTCTCCCACCCAAGGAGCCGGTACCGCCAACGATATCGCTCCCCTTAAGGACGTAAACCTCGTCGAGCGCGTGCGTGCCGTCGGCAACCTGCCCGAGGATGGTCTCCGCAATGAGAAGCTTGATCATGCTGGCCGAGAGCATCCGCTCGTCGCCACGGTAGCTAGCGGTCGCTCCAGTCGTGAGGTCAATGGCGCTCACGCAGACGTCCATGCCCGACGCCTCAGCCAGACGCTGGAAGTCGGTCGCCCAGCTCTGGGCCAAAGCAGCGTTCGGCATGGGCTTCTTTGCCGTAGCCACATCAGCAGAAGTCGCAGCCCCATCCTTCGCAGCATCGGTAGTCGAGGTCCCGTCCGCCTTTGTCCCAGTGGTCGCAGTGCCATCCGTCGCTGTCGCGTCCCCGGACGTCTCACCCGTCGTCTGCTCAACCGCTGAGGTTTCTTCCACCGAATTATCCGACTGGCTTTGTCCGCATCCCGACAATGAACACAGCAAGACCGCCGCGCAGACAAGGCAGAGGACCCAGCGCCCGAGATACCTCGCAATCGCCGTGTCAGAGATATGGAAACAACGCAATGCCACTTTGCCTCCTCGGTCGAGCTTTTCACCACGAAAGGAGCATACACCTTCTCTGGGACAGAATTGCGATACGACAGATCACGAAGGCACACGAAAGGAAAAAGGGTATCTGCCAGCTCGCGTCGCAGCCATCCGTTGCGTCCTGCATGCGGCCTACGCGCCACTGCCTCGCGCGTAGAGGACCTCGTCAGTGTAGGCCCATCTGCCATCAGCATCCTTCGCGAGAGCATACACGTCGATGGGAAGCGCGCCTGGCATATCCCCCTGCCCAAAGATCGCACACAGGGCAGCGGGAACGTTGGTGTTTATGGCGCGCATGTTTTCCGATCCGCTGCCCGTGGACGTCGAAGCCCGCCGAGAGGTAGGCGCACACGATGGCATCCGCATCAGGGTAGCGAGCTGAATCTGCGGGGATGTTGTCGGAGAGAAGCACGAACTTTGCTCCTGCCTTGTGCGCCTCTCGCAAGGCGCGCGTCACGCCCTGCACGCGCGGGTCGCTGTCCTGCAGTGCATCGATTCCGGCAGGAAGATTCGAGAGGCATACGACGTAGCCCGCATCGGCAATGGCCACGGAGAGTTCGTCGGACCACGTAAGCGTCCCTTTGTTAAGGTCGTAATAGCAGTCAACGGTGAGCTGCATCGCCGAGTCTGCGTTGCCACCCACATGCCCAGTCAAGCGATTGTCTATGCGGGCATCAGTGCTCAGAGCGCCTATCCGCACAAGCTTGGAGAGAGCGTATTCGATGGGCGTGGCATCGGCAACGGCACGGCCGAGGATTACCACATGCGCATCATTGAGTGGCACAGGCATCGCACCGTCGTTCTTCAGCATGGTCACAGCCTGCTCGGCGATGCCGCGCTCGATATCGTGATGCTCGTCCGAACCCACGACATCCTTTGCCGCGTCGACGTCATCGTCCACGCTGCCGTCCAACGGGTCTATATCCATGACGCCGCTCTCTTGCTTGAGGGCAAGGATGCGACCGACCGATTCATCGATGCGATCCTCGCTCAAGGTACCGCTCTCGACGAGCGTTACAATACCTGCTATGTACTCGTCATACCATGCAGCGGAGCTCTCGTCCTTGAAGTCACTGGGAATGAGCAGGATGTCGCAGCCAGCCTCGATGCACTTCTGCGCGATATTGACGGCCGCTTCCACGCTGTACTTCTCGCCCGGCATAATCTTATCGCCCGTGTCCGGCTCCTCGTAGAACTGGTCCATCTCCAAGGCATCGGTAATCACCACGCCCTCAAAGCCCAGCTCCCCGCGCAGCATTTCGCCCACGATCTTTTGCGACATGGTCGCGGGGTAGAAGCCCTTTGTCTTGCCGTCAGCCAGCACCTGCTCGTCATCAAGGTCGGGGAAGGTCGTGGCAGCAATCATGACCATCTCCGCGCCGGAATCGATGGCAGCCGAGAAGGACACGAGCCCCTGATCGTCGAGTTCCTCACGCGTGAGGTGAATGGCCGTGGGCCAGTCGCTACCATCGCCTGCGCCGGGGAAGTGCTTGAAGCAGGTGACGACGCCACTCTCCCCCACTCCCCGCGCAAAAGCCAGGCCCAGTCGCCCTGCGGTCATGGAATCGTCGGAGAATACGCGCGTGCTCATGCCAGGATCGGCTAAATCGTGAATCACGTCGATGCAGGGGGCAAGGTTCACATTAATCCCGAGCGCCGCGAGCTCCTGGCCAAAGATCTGGCCCGTCGCAAGCGCATTATCCTCGGCCGCACCTTTTGTTGCTCCGATGGCCATGCTACCCGTTCCGCGCGTCCCCATGGAGAGACGAGCTACCGAACCACCCTCTTGGTCGGCCGCCACGAAATACGGGATGAGGCCCGAACTCCCCGCATCATCGCTCTGCGCGTTGTTTGCCTGAAGGTCATGGATGAGCCGAACCGTCTGCTCGGTGTCTTGAACGTTCTGTCCAAACAATATCACTCCGCAGTATTGATGCTGACGCAGCGCCTCGGCGAGCCCGGACGCGGCGGAGAGTTCCGTCACGCCGTTGTCTTCGCCATCCCAGGTGCGGATGGCTGGCATAATCATCTGGGCAATCTTTTGTTCGAGAGTCATAGGAGGAAGAGGGTTTTCGGCGGGCGTGGCCTCCTCGGCCTCATGGGAGCTGGCAGCTTCGCCGATCGAAGCATCGCCGGTCGAGGCGCCATCCGAGGCACATGCCGCTCCCACAAGCGCAGCGGAAATGGCGGCAGTCGCGACGAACGAGCGGCGCGTGATACGCTTGGTTATAGGCTTGCTCATGGGATGTCCTCCTTGCGATTACTCCTAGGGTATCTTTCGCATTCTACCGCAGACGACAGGGTATGCTTGTGATGTTAGCCCAGAGGAAACTGATCGCTCCTTTGTCTCAGCAATCGCACCGCTACACGCTTTAGCTATCCTATAGTGAGGGACACAAGGAGGCTACACGAAAGGTGTAGGGATGCGGATACTGCTGTTTGGCGGGACAACCGAGGGGCGCGTACTTGCCAGTGAGCTCGTGCGGCGCGGACACGCGGTCACGGTATCCGTCGCGACCGAGATAGGCGCGGAGGAGCTGAGAGACTCGGGCACCGCACACGTCATCGTCGGTCGCCTCGACGCCGATGGCATGGCGGAACTCCTGAGCGGCTCTGACCTCTGCATTGATGCGACCCACCCCTATGCACAAGAGGCACACGCAAACGTACGCGCGGCATGCGAGCGAGCGCACGTACCCCTACGACGTGTGGTGCGAGGCGCAAGCGATTATTCGGAGTGTACGGTCGTGGCATCCGCACACGAGGCAGCACAATTGCTCGCAGCGCACGAGGGACCCATCCTCGTCGCTACCGGAGCCAAGGAACTTGCGGCATTCTCTGAGCTCGACCCCACGCGACTCTACGTACGCATCCTCCCCACACACGAGGGCCTAAACGCATGCGAGCGGCTCGGCATCCCCCACCGCAACGTTATCGCCCTGCAAGGGCCGTTCACCACCGAGCTCAACGAGGCCCTGATGCGCCAATACGGCATCCGCTGGATCGTCACGAAGGATGGCGGACGCGCCGGCGGCATAGACGAGAAGCTCGCTGCCGCTAGGCGCTGCAACGTCGAGACAATCCTCATCGCCCGGCCTAGTGAAGACGGCCTGAGCGTTGGGGAGCTGTTGGAGAGCCTCGGCTCCTGTTTCTCGCGCGATGCCAAAGCCCCCACTTCCTCTCGACCCAGTCGCCCCTCGCAAAGCCTCGAAACCAAGAAGCAAACGAGGGTGACGCTGTTGGGCATGGGCTGCGCGGGAGAAGACCTGAGCGCTAGCGCGATCGCGGCTATCGAGCAGGCCGGACTCATCGTGGGGGCAGAGCGACTCGTTCATACATTGCCTCCCACAGACGCGCGTGTCGTCGTGGAAGCGCGGACGCGAGAGGTGGCTCGGATTCTACGCGAGTCTGGCGCATCGCGAGCCGTGGTCGTGCTCAGCGGCGACGTGGGATTCTTCTCGGGAGCGACACGACTCGCAGGGCTGCTCAAGGCTGACGGCTACGCCGTGGAAGAAATCCCCGGTATCTCGAGCGTACAGCTTCTCGCAGCGCGGTTGGGCAGACCTTGGCAGGATTGGACGCTCGCCTCTGCTCACGGACGCGACTGCGATGTGATGGGGGCGCTGCGTATGGGACGGCCCCTCTTTCTGCTGACCTCAGGAAGCCAGACGGTACGCTCCGTCTGCAAAGAGCTTGCGCACGCAGGACTTGGAAGCTGCCGCGTGACCGTGGCCGAACGTCTGGGATATACCGATGAGCACGTACGCGAAGGCATAGCCGACCAGATGTGCGAGGGAGACTTCGACGAACTCAACGTGATGCTCATCGATCCGCCCGACGAGCTTGTTGCCCCACGTCGCGTGCCGGGCATCCCTGACGAGGCATTCGTGCGCGGCAACGTGCCCATGACCAAGCAAGAGGTGCGCACCTGCATCCTCGCAAAGCTCGCCATCACTCCCGACGACCTGTGCTGGGACGTAGGCGCGGGCACAGGCGCGGTGAGCGTCGAGCTTGCGCTCGCGGCACGGGGGGTCTGGGCCGTTGAACGCGATGCCGAGGCCCTCAAGTTGGTGCGCAAGAACCGCGAACGATTCTGTGCATGGAACCTTCACGTCATCGACGGAACGGCCCCAGAGGCGCTCGATGCCCTCCCCCGCCCCGACGCGGTCTTCGTCGGCGGAAGCAACGGACGACTCGAGGACATCCTCGACGCGGCGTATGCCGCAAACCCTAACGTCCGGCTTTGTGTTTCGGCTATCTTGCTGCAGACGCTTGCGTTGGCAATGGGCTGGATGGAGACGCGGGGCCTCAACTGCGAGGTGACGCAGGTCGCAGTGAGTCGCACCCGCAAACTGGGCGACCACTCCCTGCTCATGGCACAGAACCCCATTTTTCTCGTCACGGGAGTGCGTCGATGAACGCAATCATGGTGTCGGCGATGCAGAGTGGGGCTGGAAAGACGGTCCTCACGTGTGCCATTATTCGCGCCTTACAGCGGCGCGGGCTCTCGGTCGCAGGCTTCAAGTGCGGGCCCGACTACCTCGACCCGATGTTTCATGCGTGGGTGCTCGGCGCGCCATCTCACAACCTGGACCTGTTTTTGCAGGGAGATGTCGGCGTAAGGCAGACGCTTGGGTCCGTGCATGCCAACATTGCCGTAATCGAGGGAGCGATGGGGCTCTTCGACGGAATGGGCGGCACCGAAGAAGCAAGTGCATGGCAGCTCGCTGCGCGCGAGGGGATTCCTGTGGTCCTCGCAGTGAGACCGGGCGGTAGCAGCCTCACGCTCGCCGCGCAGCTGCGCGGCTTGTGCGCCTTTCGCGACCCCAACGTCGTTGCGGGCATCGTGCTCACTGCCTGCAGACCGACCCTCGCCGCGTACCTCTTCCCCATCATCGAGCGCGAGTGCGAGCTACCCGTTCTGGGGTATCTACCACCAATGGAAGAGGCGTCGTTTGCGAGCCGACACTTGGGACTCGTGACGGCTGACGAAGTGCCCGATCTCTCGCGACGCGTTGACGAGGTGGCGCGGCAGCTCGAGCAGACTTGTGACCTTGACGGCCTTATAACACTTGCGTGCCGAGGCGGCTCTGCTTTGACCGGTGCGCCTGTGGACCCCTCCGCGCGCCATGCCACGGCGACTCGTGCTTCCATGGATTCTGCAAGCGAGACACTCCCCTCCCCCAACCTACCGCAGGCGACGCCCCGACAAGCTGCCTCGCGCTGTCGCATTGCCGTGGCACGTGACGAGGCGTTCTGCTTCTATTACGAGGCGGGTCTTGCGCGCCTCGAGGCGTGCGGCGCCGAACTGGTGGCATTCAGTCCCCTGCATGACAAGGAGCTGCCCGCAGTCGATGCCCTCTACCTCGGAGGTGGCTACCCCGAGCTCCATGCGGCGGAGCTCGCCGCCAACGAGCCGATGCGCCGTGCAATGCGCGAGGCCGTGCGAAACGACATGCCGACGGTCGCCGAGTGCGGGGGGTTTATGTATCTGCAAGAGGAGCTGACGGACGAGCAAGGCGCGACGTTTCCTATGGTAGGCGCACTACCCGGACAAGCAGCCCCAGCAGGTCGGCTCGTACGCTTCGGATACGCGTGGCTAGAAGCAGAGAAGGACAGCCTACTCCTGCGCGCGGGCGGGCGAGTACCCGTGCACGAGTTTCATCACTGGGACAGCACGCACAACGGGACCGATCTCGCGGCACGAAAGCCCACGGGAGAATCGTGGCGTTGCTGCCATGCGACAGACTCGCTCCATGCAGGGTTTCCGCACCTGCACTTTGCGGGCGAGCTGCCACTTGCCGAACGATTCGTCGCGCGGGCGGCGGAGTTTGGAAGAGGCGCCTGGCGGTAATCCCGTAAACTTTCGCCAGCCGCAGCACTACCGGCACACCACACGCCATCCAAATCCTGAGGAGCATGAACGAAGAATGACCGTCTTGGAAGCGACCATCAAGCACATATCCCAACCCGACGAAGCGGCCATGGCGGCAGCGCGCGATCGCTGGAATGCCGTCGCCAAACCAATCGGTGGCCTTGGGTTGCTCGAGGACCTTGTCATCCGCATCGCCGGAGCCACGAGAGATGCCAACGTACAGCTAGCGACGCGCGAGCTCGTCGTCGTGTGTGCCGACAACGGTGTCATGCGGCATGGCGTCAGCGCGTCGGATGCTAGCGTAACACGCATCATGGCAGGCGCACTTGGCACGGGCACGAGCACCGTATGCGTCATGGCACGTCAGGCGGGTTGCGCAGTGACGCCCGTTGACGTTGGAATGCTTGCAGGACCGACGCTAGCAGGCGTTATTGCGCGACCGGTCCGTGTTGGAGGCACCGATGACATCGCAGCAGGCCCCGCAATGTCGCGCGAAGAATGCCTCCGTGCCGTTGAGGTCGGCATCGAACTGGTACGTGAACGCGCCGCGCAGGGTGTCTCTTTGCTGCTCGCGGGCGAAATGGGCATCGGCAACACCACGACCGCATGTGCCGTCACCTGCGCACTCTTCGGCCAAGCACCTCGCGAGATGGCGGGTCCCGGCGCAGGACTCTCCGACGAGGGCGTCTCCCGCAAGGCATCCGTCATCGAGTCTGCGCTTGCCGTCAACCGTCCCGACCCAGCCGACCCCATCGACGTACTGCGCAAGGTGGGCGGCTTCGACATCGCCGCGCTCTGCGGGATGTGCCTAGGGGCCGCCCGCTACCGTGTGCCCCTCTTGCTCGATGGCGTCATCACACTGGCAGGGGCGGCTTGTGCCGTGCGGCTGTGTCCAGAATGCCGCTTCGCACTCTTTGGAAGCCATCTCTCGGCAGAGCCGATTGCCCAGCTTCTGCTTGACGAGGTCGGCGTCGATGCGCCGCTCCATGCCGGGATGCACCTCGGGGAGGGCACGGGCGCTGTTGCCATGCTTCCGCTGCTCGACGTGGCGCTCGAGGTATACCACAACGGTACCACCTTCGACCAACTCGCCATCGACGGCTACGAACCGGCTGGGTAGGAGCGGACGACCTAGACGGACTTCGTCTTCGGCCGCGCCAGCCCCTCTTCGGCCGCAGCCGCCCCTCTTCGGCTGCGCCTTCCCTTGGAGCCGGAGCTGATGCGATGCCGACCACCCGCTCGCCTCTATCTTCAGCAACTACCACCATTGCGAGTTACGTAGCACTTGTCCAGTAGCGACCCCGCCTACGCTCAGTCACAGGTTCTCAGTGAATGTCGCACGTCCTCACTAAAAGTTCAGTGAACAATGAGTCTCTTTCCGGTTTAGTTCACTGACACTCGCGCCTGCTCACTCAACTTTCACTGACACTCGCCCTTGCTCCCTCAACTTTCACTGAGCCGTCCAAGCCATAGCGAATAAACCCCATGAGCCGGACGGGGTTCTAGGTGATCTCGTACGAGCGACCATACCTTCTTGGCAAGTTGCAGGTCCTAGCCGGCGGATCAGCCATCCCCAGCGGTGGACTGGTACTCGACGTCGGCGCCTTGCTGAGCAGACTCGCTCCTGAATCGCCGCACGAGTTCCTCGCCAGAGAGACCTTGGCTCACGAGCTGCTCAAGCAGGTCGGCGCAGCGCTCGCTCTCCGTCTTCACAGGCCGGAACTCGACGCCTGTCTCGGTGGCGACTACCTCCGCCTCGCTGCCAAAGCCGTAACGCTCGTACAGGTCACGCGGGATGCGCACCTGCATCTGGGATGAAATCTTGGCCCTACGCGTGCCGCCCGCTGTGCTCATGGTGCCCATCGAAGAGCGCGGGGAGGACCTTCCATACCACAGCGTGGATGCGCTATTGGAGCGTGCCCGGGGGCTGTATGCGAACGGCCGCACAAAGGAGGGCATCGTCATCCGTCCGCAAGCACCCGTCTACTCGCAGACGATAGGAGCGAGCCTCTCCATGAAGGTAATCAACAACGACAACCTCGTCAAGAAGGCCAAGAAGGGCTAACGAGCAAGCGTGGAGGAGTGTGTAATGGGTGTCCTAGGGATGAGGCGCAGCGTACCGTCTGGGCCTCGGCCCCTTCGGCCTCCCGAGGTGTGGGGTGCGCAACGAAGGCGACCCCTCAGAACTACCGCCCCAGCCACATGCGCTACACTTCAGCCGAGGCAAGGGACACCATCCGTCATCGCGAAAGGAGAGCCGTGCTATCACTCATCGTCGGCGGAGCCGCGAGCGGCAAGAGCGCCTATGCCGAAGCCTTGGTGCGCAGCATCGAAGGCCGCAGGGTCTACGTCGCGACCATGGAACCGTGGGACGAAGAATGCCGCGAGAGAATTGCGCGCCACCGCACTCACCGCGCGGGACACGGCTTCGTCACCATCGAGCGCTACCGCGACCTCGGAGGCCTTAAGGTCCCCGCCGACGCCAACGTTCTGCTCGACTGTCTGGGAAACCTCCTCGCTAACGAGCTCTACCCACTCGACGCGCCATCCCCCAACGCCACAGATGTCGCCAAGTCCGTCATCGAGGGCGTGCGAGCGCTCAGATTGCGCTGCGTCCACCTCACCTTAGTAGCCAACGAGGTTTGCGCGGCTGGCACGGCTTATGAGGGCGACACCCTTGCATATTTGCGCGCCATTGGTCACATCAACTGTGCGATAGCCGCCGAGGCTGACTTCGTGTGCGAGGTTGTCGCTGGTTTGCCAAACATACTCAAGGGCAAACCACCAACCTCGAACGCATGACGTAGAATGAGGACGCACAAAAGAACCTCTTCGCAACCAGCGGCACCTTGTCAGAGGCACCGAAACAAGCTCTTAGGAGGGAGGCGCGTGATGCACGCACTAAAGTCAATTGCCGTGGCATTCTCGATGTTCTCCGCCGTGCCAATGCCGCAATTTGCGTGGGACGAAGACGCGCTGCGTCACATGCTCGTAGCGTTTCCGCTGGTAGGGCTTCTCGTCGGCGTACTAATGTGGTGCTGCGCGTCGCTCTGCATCCTTTGGTCACTCCCCCACCAAATCACTGGTCTTCTTCTCACCGCATTGCCCCTCTTTGTAACGGGTGGCATCCACCTCGACGGCTTCAGCGACACCTGGGACGCACTCGGCAGTCGTCGCGAACCAGAGCGCATGCGACAAATCCTCAAGGACCCGCACGTCGGGACGTTCGGCGTTATGCATCTCGTGTTGCTTTTGCTCGCTAGCTTCGTATTGTGGACGGAACTCGCAGGCACGTGGAACTCGGTTGGAGCACCGCAATCCACGACGCCGGGACTCGGACTCTTGCAGTCCATGTCACTCGTGCTGTCCTTCGTGCTGAGTCGCAGTCTCTCGGGCCTCTCCGTAGCGACCTTCCCCCTCACTCCAGGAGACGGCCTCGCGCGCTCTTTCGCCTCCTCCGCCGACAAGAAGGCCGTGTGTTTGGGATGCGCTGCCATCGCCATCGCATCTTCCGCCGCGATGGTTGTTTGCGGTAGCTGGACTATGGTCGTCGCGGCGGCGGGCGTCTTTGCGTGGTATCGATTCGTCGTCGTGAGGCGATTCAGTGGACTCTCCGGCGATCTTTGCGGGTGGTTCGTGCAGACGAGTGAGCTGTGGATGCTCGCGGCTCTTTGGCTGACACAAACGGTTGGGTGATCACATGATGTTCGTAACGGGTCCGGCCTTCTCCGGAAAGCGCACATGGATATGTGAGACGATGGGCTGGGACACAGAAGAGCTTGCAATTCGTGCGGTTTGGGACGTACAAGAACTCGCCACCGATGCAGATGACCTCACCACCCTCGCTGATGAGCTCGCATGTCGCGATGTCGTTATCGCCGACGAGCTGGGAGCGGGCGTCGTGCCGATGGATGCTGACCAGCGTGCGCAAAGAGAGGCGGCGGGCAGACTTGCGTGTCTTCTCACCGAGCGAGCCGACTGCGTCGTGCGCATCTGCTGCGGACTGCCCCAAGTACTCAAGGGGTCGATTTCGTGAAGACAGCAGCTTACCACCCGGCGACGGCGAACGGAGACGAACAGTTGATAGCTTGCCGCCCGACGACGGCGGACCAACCTGGCCACTTAATCGTGGAGCTGATGCGGCACGCACAGACAAGGCTTCAGGCCGAGCATCGATATGTGGGAAGCACCGACGATGACCTCTTGCCGGAGGCCGCAGCTCAGCTGCATCCGGCAACACGGCAACCGGCGCGCGTATACATCACCCCACTCGCGCGGACCGCACAGACCGCGCGTATTGTCTATCCAAGCGCAAAGCTCGCGGTCGTCCCCGACCTCGAAGAAATGGACTTCGGCGCGTTCGAGAGGCGCAACTACCAGGAACTGGAGCATGACGTCCGTTATCGCACCTGGGTCGAAGGCGGCTGCAATGCCCCGTGTCCCGGCGGTGAAGGACGCGAGGCCTTTTCGCGGCGCGTCTGTAAGGCATTCGCACGGCTCATGGACGGTGCCGTGACACAAGGCGAAGAGGAACTCATCCTCGTGGCGCACGGTGGCACAATCATGGCCGTAATGGAGCGCTATGGGCAACCTGCTCGGCAATTCTTTGACTGGAAAGTCGAACACGGCTGTAGCCTCATCCTCGACGCCAGCGACTGGCGTCTAAGCCGTACGCTTCTGTTGATCGGAACGACCGACCACCGCAAAGCATGCCGATAAGGCCACGCCATCTTGGCCGCGCATCTTGGCCGCGCAAGCCCACGTAAATGGCTATGTTCCAAAACCTGTTGGCCGGCAGCAGCACATGAGCCAGCATTGCTCAGGTTGTCGGCTGTGATTGCGTTTCGTGCGACACCTTTCGTCCAAGAACGCGCTTCGTGCGGAGCCGTCGGCTGTGATTGCGCTTCGTGCGGGAACGTCGGCTGGGAATGCGCTTCGTGCGGGGGCAATCGGCTGGGAATGCGCTTCGTGCGGCACTCTTCGTCCAGGATTGCGTTTCGTGCGGGGGCTTCGGCTGGGAATGCGCTTCGTGTGGGCCGTCAGCGCTCACGAAACGCAATTCCTACCGAGGGGCTCGCACGAAATGCGAATCCGGCCAAAATCCGTCGCACGAAGCGCGAATCCGACCGAGAGTCACCCACGAAATGCAATTCCGGCCGAGGCACGCGGTATCCAGGGCAACGAGACCATGGAAAAGGCCGTTGGAACACCGGGACGAAGGAACAGAATCACCAGCCGGCAGGTTCGGAGCCAGCATTCGTTCCGGTGACCCGGACCCTCTTACATCACATATCGAGATGCGTTCTTCTTGTTCCGCAGCATCGTGGACGTTAGGGCCGCAGGCTAGGCCATCCACCCAACTCCGCGGGTTATTCTTCGGAATCGTCGTTGGTGTGGCTCGCGTTCCCCGAGATTGACGCTGATGTGGCGGCGTTCCTCGGAATTGTCGTTGGTGTGGCAGGCATTCCCTGGGATTGACGCTGACGTGGGTTTTTACCTCCTGATTGACGTTGGCGTGGCGATTCCTGCCACGCGAACGCAAAACTCGTGGAATCCGGCCACGCGAACGTCAATCCCAAAGAAGACGGGCCACGCGAACGTCAATCAGCGGGAATCCAGCCACACTGACGCAAAATCCAGGGAACTCGATGCGTGGGCGCCAACCCCGCCAAGAGGACCACGAACGCCGAAAGCGCCTCCGCCCACAGGTTTTGGGCTGACCAAAAAGTATCACGCATCCGCGGACGCTTAGATGAGCTATCCGTCCGCCTCGACGGGGCACTCGGCATCTGCCACGCCCGCATACGTATACAATGGTGCCATTGACGTCTGGCCACACAGAGGAGAGAGCCTTGATCTACACGCTGACCCCAAACCCCGCGATCGACATGGTCGCGACTTGCGACAAGCTCGTGCCCAACAAGGTCTCACGCACGCGAGACGCTTCCTACATCCCCACGGGCAAGGGCGTGAACGTGTCCCTCGCGCTCGACCGCTTTGGCGTCCCCTCGACCATCCTCGGTTTCTTCGGCGGCTTTACAGGACGATGGCTCCGCGAGGAAGCCGCAAAGGTGTGCCCGGTCAAGTCCGTAGAGATCGAGGGCATCACCCGCGTGAATGTGTTCATTACCTCGGGCGACGACGAGTATGTGATGCCCAATGCCGGCGCACCCGTATCGCGCGACAAGCAGCTCGAGATGCTGCGCATCATCGAAGAAGCCCCAGACATCAGCGTGCTCATCGTCTCCGGCTCGCTCGCACCGCTCATGGAGCCCAGCTACTACGACGAGATTGCCCTTCTTTGCCAGCGAAAGGGAGTGGAACTCATCCTCGACACGTCCCACCCCCATCTAGCAGAACTCGTGGAGCACGCCCCCCTGCTCATCAAGCCCAACGACGAAGAGATTGCCGAGATATTCGGCGTCGACGTGGATTCGCCCGACCAGATTGTGCGAGCCCTGCACGACATTCACGAGCGCGGCGCACGCAACATCCTCTGCACCCTCGGCGGCAAAGGCGCCTACTTCCTCGACGACGACCACGTCTATCAGGCAAACGCCGCCAAGGTCCGGATGTACTCGACCGTCTGCGCCGGCGACGCCAGCCTCGCCGCCTTCCTATCCGTGTGGTACGACGACCGCGACGCCGTGGTGCCCGCCCTCACGAGGGCCATGGCGACCGGCGCCAACGTTGCGATGAGCGCTGGCATCGGCGATCTCGCCCTGGTCGGTGAGCTCGAGCGGCAGATTCGTGTCACAGTTGTCGACTGACGGCCGCCCTTGTTCTTGTTCGCCCCAATCGCCCGGCTCACACCCCTAGCAGCATGTTCACCACGACGTTCAGCACACCACAACCCAGCATGACGGGCAGTGGACTCAACTTCTTCCAGTGCATAAGGTAGAAGGCAACGCACATGATCGCCATCACATAGCCCACGTGTACGAGGTCCACGTGGGTGACATCCGGTACGAGCGCGTTCGTTGCCAGCTTTACCATGGTGGAGGCAATAAGCGCCAAGGCCATACACTTGAGCGTCAGGACAGTGCTCTGCACCAGCGTCGTTTCTTTGTACTTGCGAAACAGAAACAGCAATGTAATGGCCACGATGCACGGAACGAGAATGCAGCCAAGCGTAGCCGCGATGCCACCGGGTACGCCTGCAACCTTCATGCCCACGAAGGTGGCGCTGTTGATGAGGATGGGGCCGGGTGTGATCTCGTCCAAGGCAATCAGGTCGGCGAACTCGGAATACTCCATGAACCCGGCTCCCTCGACCACCCCTTGCTCGACCAACGGAATAGCCGCATAGGCGCCGCCAAACGCTATGGCACCTATTTTCACGAAGGTGAGAAAGATGTGCAGGAGGAGCGCCACGTCAATCATTTGCTTCAACCTCCTTCTTGATCAGCAATGCCTTCACGGCACCAATCGCACCGCACCCGAAGGCGAGCCACATGATGGAGAAACTTGTGAGACGCACGTACAAAAAGGAAAGAACCATTATCACCAGCGGGTAGACGATCGACTTCTTTGTGGCATCTCGAAAGAGGCCGATGCAGATATCGAGCAGCATGGCCACGACGCCCATCTGCATTCCCCGCATAAAGATGTCAACATAGGGGTTGCTCACGATGGCCTGATAAAAGAGAGTGACGATCGCCATCACGGCGAACGGCGGCGTGATGACCCCAAGAACGGCAGCCATCGAGCCGAGGAAGCCTGCACTCTGGTAGCCCACGATCATGGAAGACGTGACCGCCATTGGTCCAGGACAGCTCTGCACGATGGCGATGTAGTCGTTCATCTCTTCCTCGGTGAACCACTTGCGCTTGTTGACGAAGTCATCCCTCATCACGGCGATGATCGCATAGCCCGAGTTCGCTGTTGCGCTGATGGTGAACGTAGCCAGAAAGAGCGCCAGCAGCCTGCCGAACAGCCCCTCCTCGCCCCGTGCCTTGTCTGCCATAGTTTTCATTCCCTTCCCAAGGAATCCCACTGTCTGACAAGTATATGGGACAAGAGGGACGCGCGGGAGCGAAATCGGACGACACGCTCACAAGCTTGTTTGCCGTATCATGTGCGCAGGATGCCAAAAGGAAAGGATGCGCCATGCTCAACATCGTGCTCGTGGAACCAGAGATTCCCGCCAACACGGGCAACGTCGGTCGCACCTGCGTGCTCACCGGCTCAAGGCTTCACCTCGTGGGGCCACTGGGCTTCGAGCTGACGGATCGCGCCGTGCAGCGAGCAGGCCTCGCGTATTGGCGGAGCCTTGACGTGACGACCTATGCGAACTGGGAGGAGTTCGAGCGGGCGTGCCTCTCACAGGGATTCGCAAACGTCCACCTCCTTACCAAAGCGGGTGGGCGGACGTACGCAGAGACGACGTACCATGACGGAGACTGGCTCGTCTTTGGCAGGGAGAGCTCCGGCCTCGACCGCGAGCTCCTCTTGGCCCATCCCGAGCGCTGCGAGCGCATCCCCATGCTCAACGACGACACCCTGGACAACGCGACAACATGGCACGAGAGCCACGAGCGGCTACACCCCGAGCTGCGGCGCGACGTCTGCGGCAACTTCGTGGACGAGCGCGAGGGGCGTATCACGTCACTCAACCTCTCGAACGCCGTGGCAATCGTCGCGTACGAGGCGCTACGCCAGATTGGCTTTCCCGGGATGTAATTGGTCGCCAGTGAGCTGCGTTCGCCGTACAGTCTCAGGCGCGTCTCGACCACCGCACCCTGATGTGAGAGAATGCCTATGTCGATGCTCTATATGACATGGTTCAGACCCGTGGCAGCAGCCCGCCTGTCCGACTGAGCATCCAAGCGTCAGGTACGTCTTTCAAGGAGGAACACCATGTACAAAGTTTCGAACTTCACCCAGAACGACGACGCCGAAATCCTCGATCAGATGGGTGCGTTCTGCGTCATCCAGTGGAAGCGTGACCTGTCGGTAAACGGCGCCAACGCACAGCAGGAGTGGTACGCGGCACAGATGAACGTGCGTCGTCGCCAGGTGTTGTGCAGTCTTTCCGTCTCCCCCGTCACCGTGCAGGCAGGCGCCATGCAGTGGACCGTCGGTGATGTGGAGGCAAAGACGGGCGTCAAGGGCGTGGGCGACCTCTTTGGCAAGGCCCTTCGCGGCGCCGTGACCAACGAGAGCGCCATCAAACCCGAATATACCGGCTCAGGCTTGCTCGTGCTCGAACCAACGTACAGGCACATTGTCCTGCTCGACGTCGGAAAGTGGAATGGGGGCGTCGTTCTCGACGACGGGCTCTTCCTCGCCTGCGAGTCAAGCATCCAGCACAAGACCGTCGCACGGAGCACTGCGTCTTCGGCAATCGCAGGCGGCGAGGGACTGTTTAATCTCGGTCTCGTGGGCTCTGGCGTCGCATGCCTCGAGTCGCCCTGCCCACGAGAGGAGCTCATCGAGATCGAACTCAACAACGACGTGCTCAAGATTGATGGCAACATGGCCGTTGCGTGGAGCGCGTCGCTCAGGTTCACGGTCGAGCGCTCGGGCAAGTCGCTCATTGGCTCGGCCGCATCAGGCGAGGGCCTGGTCAACGTCTATCGTGGTACGGGCCGCGTCCTCATGGCCCCGATGAGGTAACGTGCACGTCATTCGGTCCGCACGCTTTGCGACGTGCCGATGGAGGACATCCCCATCGGCACGTCATTTCCAGAAGCCGGGGGTAGCACGCTCGAGCGTAACGCGCATCTCCTCATGACAGCACACGCTCAGAGCGTAGCCTGGAAGTTCGCACTCCCAAAAATGCCGCGATGGGTCGGAACGCCCAGGTGTCACGTCAATCGCCCGCAGGCCATCGATCAGGCCCGTGCCGAGCAACTTGAGATAGCTCTCCTTGCGCACCCAGAGGCGCGTAAACGCTATGCCCGCGTCGAGCTGGCCACTCAACCAGCAACGCTCCCCCTCCCCAAAGCACATGGCCGCCAAGTTGCCATCGTACTTCTGAAGCTCCTCCACATCAGCCCCCACCGGCACGGATGCCACCGCACAGATCGCCATCGCACCGCTGTGCGAAAGGTTGAAATGTATGTCGGGATGTCTTTGGAGGCGCAGCTTCCCGTGGGGTCCTTCGGACATGAACAGGTCGGTTGCCCCCGCCACGCGCAGCGCATGGGCCGCAAGCAAGCCCGCACCGAGGCACAGGCACTGGTCCTTCGGAAAGAGATACCTGCCGACTCGCGCACGTCTGTCTTCCCATGGCAGGCATTCCATCGCTCGCGAGAACGTCGCGTCGTCAGAGAGCTCTGACACGTCGTACAACCAGCATCGCACCTCAACGCACGCTCCCATGTCACCTTCCCCTCACATGGCCCTGCTCAGATGCAGTGAGTATCCCACATGAAGCAATCCCGTGCCAGACTGGGTGCTGGTTGGCAGACCCCGCGCAGAATGCCACGGATAACCGCGCCTCGCCCCAGGAGTACAATGCCAAGGAGAGAACCGCCCACGTAAGAGACTGCCATGAGAGGCACCCCCATGAATCACGGACTTCTATGCGCTGCGGCGCTTGCCATCGACGCCGCACTGGGTGACCCCACCTGGATTCGACATCCTGTGGTTATCATGGGAACCGCCATCGAGCGATTGGAGTCGTTTTTGCGCGCGGCTTTCCCGTGCACGCCTGAGGGCGAAGAAACGGCGGGCAGACTGCTCGCGCTTGCCATGACTGGCGGCACGCTCGCCTTCTCGTGTGGGGCGCGTTGGTGCGCAGGCAGGGCGCATCCCGCTTTGGGCACCGCACTCGACCTGCTCTGGGGCTGGCAGTGTCTGGCGATGCGCGACCTCGGCAAGGAGGCGGCCAACGTTGAGACACAGCTCGAGAATGCGACCATAGAAGACGCACGGGCGGCAGTTGGACGCATCGTCGGGCGCGACACGGAGCGTCTTGACGAGCGCGGCGTCATCAAGGCCGCAATAGAATCGGTAGCCGAGAGCTTCTCTGACGGCATCGTCGCACCGATGCTCTACCTCTGGGCGGGAGGTGCGCCGCTCGCGCTCTGCTACAAGGCCGTGAACACCATGGACAGCATGGTGGGGTATCGGAATGACCGCTACCTCCACTTCGGACGCGCCGCCGCACATGCCGACGATGTGGCGAACTTCTTGCCTTCGCGAATCGCGGCACTGCTGCTCGTGGCGTCCGCCGCGCTCTGCGGCGAGGATACACGCGGCGCCTGGCGTATCTGGCAGCGCGATCGCAGAAAGCACGCGAGCCCGAACTCGGCGCAGACGGAGTCAGCCATGGCGGGTGCGCTTGGTATCGAGCTTGCGGGGCCTGCCTGGTATTTCGGCACGTACCACGACAAGCCCATCATCGGCGATGCGACGCGCGAACCCGAATCCACCGACATCGCACGTGCCTGTCGTCTCATGCGCGTTGGCAGCATCCTCTGCGCCGCGTTGTGCTGCGCCGTGGGAGCCGTCGCGCCGATCAACCGCAGAACTCCACGGGGATGAGCTGCGCAAAAAAGGGGCCCCGCATAGATAGCGGGACCCCGCGCTTTGCCAGCTGCGACGTTTTAGTTCTATTCCTGCCTCAAGCGTCGCGCGAGCACAAACGAGACTATCCCTGCGACGGCGAGTGCTACCGTTGCCGGCCAGCTTGCGATATCGCCCGTCTTGGGAAGGGATGTCCCCGTGGTGGAGACGGAGGGCTTAGCGGCAGTAGTGGTCACGCTTGTGGTTCTCGGCGCGCTTGTGGTTTGGGAATTACCAGCGGCCTGGGAATTGCCGGCGGCTTGGGACCCACTTGAGGAGCCATCGTTGTCAGGCGTGTTTGCTCCGTCACCCTGAGAGCTACCATCATCGCCATCAGAGGAGCTCTCCTCCCAAAGCGCCACAAGGGTAATGTCCGAATAGGTGGGCTGGTTGTCAAGGTCATATGCACAGTACAGGCGATCGCCGCTCACGACAAGCATGCCGGCCAGCTCCCGCATCTCTTCGTCATCGCTCTGGGCAAACAGCTCAACATCCTCGGCTGTGAAGTAACCGGTCCAGTCTTCGTACCAACCCTTAAACACGTAGCCATCGCGTACTGGATCGGTAGGCCTCGTGGCCAACTCTCCATAGGCCACCTGCTGCATCTGCGGCGTCACCTCGGATCCGCCGTTACTGTCAAAGTTAATGGTCAACAAGAGAGGTTTCCAGCTACCAAAGACCGTCATGTCTGCGGTCACGGGAGTCGCCATGTCCAGCGACTCGGTGAGCTCGGCGTCTCCGTACCAGCCCGAGAAAACGTACCCCTCCAGCTCAGTGGGGATTTGTTCCAATGTCTCGCCCCAATCCAGCGTCTGAATACCAAGCACGTCGTCGCCCCACATCATGGTGACGTCACAACTCTTGAAGTCACGCGAGGCATATAGTGTAAGGTCGCTCGTTACGGCAGAGCCAAAGTCATAGGAGTCTGTGAGTTCGGGATCGGTGTACCACCCTTCGGCAACATATCCCTCGCGGACGAGAGCGGAGCCTTCTGCGAGAGGAGAACCATGGTCCACGGTCCGCGTTCCGACCACCCCTTCATCGTCTGCAAAGGTGACGGTGTGCGTGGCGGAAGCCCACCGAGCATAAAGGACTTGGTCGCCTGCGATGGGCATAACGTCAAAGTCAAAGGCGTAACGCAGGTGACCGTCATCCGTAATCCAGAAGTCTTGGCTCATGTCTTTGTCATTGCGGAATTCCTCAGCGTCCTCATCGCTCAGCTCCTCGGAATCCTCCGCATACCAACCTAGGAAGACGTGGTCTGCCTTTGAGGGATCCTCAGGCTTTGTGGCGTATGAGCCATACTCCACCGTTTGGTTGGCCGGTTCGGGCGTGCCACCTCCGGCATCAAACGACACCGTGCAATCATCGGCATCCCACTTCGCCACAAGTACCAGATCGCTGGTGACAGGCGCGCTGAAGTCATACTCCTGCTCTGCCTCGTCTGCCTGGGCAACGAGCTCGCCTTGGGGCATCACTGGGTCGTTTTCGTCTTCGTACCACCAAACAAACTCATATCCTTGCATTGACGGCTTTCTTGGCATGATGGCCTGCTTGCCGTGGGATATGGTCTGTTGCTCGATATCAGTGCCACCATAGCGAATGAAGGTGACGGTATAGGTCTTGTCCCGCCATCCGGCATAGAGCGTAAGGTCGCTCTGTACGGGCTTCGTGAAGTAGTAGGGACGCGTGCATGCCGCATCGACGTACCAATCCACGAACTCACGTCGAATGTGACGGTATGTGCATCGGCTTGCCAGCGCGCACGTAGGTTCAGGGGCCCATCAACGGGCTGCATAAAGTCATAAGGTGCCAGCAGCGTGCGCCCATCAATCCACATCTGATCGTACGCTACAGTATCGCCGGCAATGGCATCGATGTCCTCGTCTGAAAGGTTGTCGGCAACTATCGCGTACCATCCCATGAACTGCTGTCTGCTCTTGGTGGGGTCGCTGGGCTGCTCCACCAGATTACCAGCGCTCACCTGTTGCATGGCAGGCTCGGGCGTCCCATCATCCACATCAAAGGTGACGGTGTAGCTCTCGGGCGTCCAGCGTCCCATGATTACCAGACTCTCCTGCACCGCCGCAGAGAAGTCATACGGCTTGTCGGTATCGCCATCAACAAACCATCCGTCAAAGTGATAGCCTTGGCGCTTGGGGTCATCCGGCTTGGTCGCCGCAGAACCAAAGGCCACGTTGCGCACCTGGCATTCGCCATCGTTACCGGGAACAAAGAGAACCTCATAGACTTGGGGCACCCAACCGGCATAGAGCGTGAGGTCCGCGCTCAGAGGCAAATCAAAGTCATAGGGATTGTTGCACTCGGCATCCGTAAACCAACCGTTGAACGAGTAGTGCTCGCGTGTGGGGTCAGCTGGTTCTGGCGCTGCGGTACCGTGCGCGATGCCTCCCTGCACCTCGACGTCCGAACCACCACGAGCGTCAAAGGTTACGGCGTGCGTCTGGGGGGTCCACCGGGCATACAGGGTCTGGTCTCCCCTTATGAGGGTATATTCGAAGTCGAAATAATAGCGCAGGTGATTATCGTCTGTTATCCAGTAATCGCGACTCAGGCCTGGGTCATTCCGGTACCGTGCGGCATCCTCGTCGCTCATGGCATCGGGATCCTCTGCATACCATCCAGCAAAATCGTACCCTTCGCGCGTGGGGTCTGAGGGAGCACTGGCCAACGTAGCAAAGGGAACACGTTGGGGTTCGGGGGCACCGCTGCCGCCCATAGCGTCAAAGCTGACAGTGCAGATAATCGGCGTCCACTGGGCTTTGAGCAGCAAGTCTCCTGCCAAGCGCGTACCAAAGTCGTAGGGCTGGCTGGAATCCCCGTCCACGAACCATCCGCCAAACTCGTACCCGTATCTCGTGGGGGACGGCGGTTCGACAACGGTTTGCCCCACCTCAAGAACCTGATGGTCAACCGGAGTACCTCCCGCGGAATCAAAGACAATCACCAGCTTCGCGGAATCTACGGGGTCCTCGTTCCAACCGGCGTACAGGGTCATGCTCTCGCATACAGGCGCATCAAAACCATACGTGATGGTGCATGCCTCGTCTGCGAACCATCCCGCAAAGAAGAAGCCTTCCTTCGACGGGGCAGCAGGCTGTGCAGCCGTAGCTCCATAAACAACAGTCTGCGCCTCGACCTCACTGCCACCGCGGCTGTCAAAGCTGACGGTGCAACTATTGGGAGCCCAAGATGCAAACAGCGTCATGTTTCCGGTTACGAGGCTGTCGAAGGAGTAGGGCTTGGGGCTACGTTTGATGTATGGATCCTGATCTGGCAAATACACCCATCCCGTGAAGGCGTAGCCCTCGCGCGTGGGATCTTCTGCGGGCTTCGTTACCTTCTGGCCATACTCCACGATCTGTGGTGCCACCTCGCTGCCTCCACGGGCATCAAAGGACACCGTATAGGAAATCGGACGCCAGGTGGCATGGAGGTTCAGGTCTGAGGTAACGTTTAAGGAGAAGTCATAGGGGACCTGCGGAACCATCTCTTCACGCCAGTCCACAAACTCGTAGCCTGCTCGATATGGGGCCCGAGGTGCGGCTACCGGCGTGTCGTACGTCACACGCTGGGCGCTCACGCTGCTGCCCCCCTCGCTATCGAAAGTCACCGTACGTTGCGTGGGTAACCAGTTGGCGTATAGGGTCACGTCCTCGCGCAATGCCCGACCAAAGTCAAACGCCGTACCGTCCTCGAGGGTCCAATTCGTAAAGGCGTAACCTTCGCGTGTTGGATTATCGGGCATGGTGGCCTGCTTACCGTACCCTACGGTCTGGCTCTCTGTCTCGCTACCGCCACGGCCTTCGAAGGTGACCGTACAAGTTATGGGCTCCCAAAACGCGGTTAGGTTCCAGTCGTGCGTCACAGGTTGGTCAAAGTTATAGACATGGAGACCTCGTGCAACAGGACCAGTGACTATGTACTTCCAGCCCGTGAAGGTGTAGCCCTCGCGCGTGGGATCGACAGGCTTGGTAGCCAGACTCCCATATGAAACGGTCTGTGAGGGAACATCTGTGCCACCCTCGCTGTAGAAGTTGATGATTTGGGCACCGGGCTCCCAACGTGCGTAGAGAGTGAGGCTTGATCGTATCGGTTTGTCAAAGTCAAATTCCTCGCCGCCATCCGCGCTGGTGTACCAGCCCTTAAAGATGGAGTGATCGCGCTGTGGGTCTGCCGGCTTGCTTACTTTATCGTTGGTCTTGACATATTGCTTGTCCACGCTGGTACCGCCCAAGGTGTCAAACGTGGCCGTAAGGCTGTCAAAGAGGTGGGCCTCACCTGAATAGGACGCAATCTGATAGCGCTCGTTACAGCTAAAGAAGTTGCTGGTACTGCCCTTTTCCGGAAGGAACTGCGAGACGGGTACGGGGTAACCCTCTATGGGCGTCGTATCGCTAACGACGCCGATTCTCGCGGAATCGCTCAGCTTGCCTGTAATCTTGATTACGGAGCCCTGTGCGAGGTACACGTCACCCGGGCAGCTTTGCTTGTCGTTCCAGTTGTTCTGAATCTTCACGGAGTCCTGCACGTTGAGCGTACCACCGGCATAGACGCCAACGGCACCACCCAGCAAAGCCCTATTGTCACGTATCTCGACCTCGTCTTTAAGGGTCAGCGAGGAACCTGAGTAAATGCCTATAACGCCGTGGTTGCTCTTGCTCGCGCTTCCGCCCGTCACACGGCCCTTTCCCGCTATGGTCAGATGTGCGCCGCTCGACAGGGAGAAGACCTCTCCTTTGCCATAGACGCTACGTTTGAGGTTGTATCCATTCAGGTCGATGGTTATGTTAGAGCCAGAGGGAATCTTGAGTGGGGCAGAGGCATTCCCCGAGGTGACGTCAGCGTTCAGCCTGATGGGCGACGCGTCGTTTCTGCGAGAGTGTTCGTGAATGAGGTCCTGCAGGTCATCCCAGGTCATGCCCCACTGCACCTCGATGGTGGTCGTATCGTTGACGACAAGCGTATCGCCTGGTTTGAGGGTCTTGCTGCCGTTAACCAGCCACCCCTTAAGACCACGGTCTGAGTCTAGGTCGAGGTCATAGCACTCCTTGACAGTGGGGAGCGTGATCGTGCTGCCCTTCATCACGGAGAACGACCTATCGGGGACGTGTAAACTCCCATACTTGAGAGTGTAGGTCACATACTCCAAGTCATCGGGGAAGTTTGTCTTCCACAGTGTTTTGATGTCATCTTCTTTCACATAGTCGGAGCAGACCCACCCGTAGTACCGACCGACCGTCTTGAAGATGGCATTGCTCCTTCGGTAGAGGATGGGGTTAACCTGCTCAGCGACTTCACCTGGCGAACAGTTCCAGAAATTTATAATTGGTGGTCTGTTGGAAGTCGTGTACACATAATTGCCATGCTCGACGCGGGTGTTGAGGTTCTTTGGGAGATCCAGGATGTTCTTGGCTGAGGTGACCTCGTCGTATGATCCACCGTTAAAGAAGACTTTGAGGATGTTCCTCTTCTCATGAATCCTAACCTCATAGTGGTTCTCATAGGCAAACGGCGTTCCAGCGATGGTGGTGGTCGAGTTCGTGTTGCCGAGGCTGACTTGCATGCCATAGCCTAACAGGTCGGTCCTGCCGCTGAGTATCACAATCTGCCCACGCACGTCCTTGAGCATGGGCATCGTCGTGATAATCTTGTTGTCGCCCTGGGTGTAGATATACGACTTGTTCGTCTGGGGGTTTTTCTGAGCAGCGAAGGAGTCGACGCATTTGCGCAGGCGTTTCATGGTCGATTCTGCATTTGAGCCCGATTCGTAATCCATAGACACGATAAGGGTCTCGGACGGATGCTCCTTCAAGAACTTGCACATTAGCTCGAGAGTCGAGCGTGAGTTGTATTGGACCTTATTCTTGTCGCGCGCAAGGAAGAGACAGTCGACCGCCGCGGTTGGATCGCCATGGCAGTTATAGGCCTTATCATCGGAGTCACCCGGTTTAATATCATCAGGAAGATACTGACCATCCGTGAACCGCAGGTCAAAGAGCCTGACGCCCGCGTCAAGCTGCTCATTGAGATACAGATGCTGCGTCTCTGCGTATACGTAGAAAGCGGACATGTGCATGTACCATTTGCGAGCCATTGAGTTCTTCATGCTGGAGTCATGCGTGCCGGGGATGTTGATCTCGTAGAGGTAGCGATCGTCGGGTATGGCGCTCATCCAGTTCTCGCCCGTGAGTTTGCTCACGTCGGGGCCGCTTGCCTGCGCTGCCAGCTGACTGGAGTTCAACTGACCGACCGCCCCAAGCGACCAGGCTGTTATCGGCCCTCCCACCAAAAGCACCAAAGCGATGGCTATGGCTGCCGTTAAGATGCGTTTTCGATTGTGGGATGCGGACATGCTCGTACCTCCCTTATTGCAAAAAAGACCGGTCTATGCTTGTGGGACACAGGACATCGTCAGGTATGCGATGACTGCTTTTGCAGTATATGAGGCATGCCTTACCGCGAGCGTCTGCACCACCATGGCAACAATACCACGTTTCCACAGTATGTAGATTTATAGAATTCTGTTTACAGCCCGGTTTGTTACTTTTTTACCTTGTCGGACTTCTGTCCGAAGGAGAGTCCAGAATAAAGAGCGCACCGTCAATCGCCCGACCAGGGGATTGGGTTTCGTCTCGGCTACTGGGCGGACGTTCGTTACCCACGCTCCTCGCAAACGTCCGCCTTCGCGTCCCTTATCCGTGCTTTGCCCTGTACGCGTCGGCCGCGGCGCTGTAGCGCCAGATCGAGGCCGCCGCGTCCCTCGTCACGTCGTCGCCGCAGGAAGGACAACGCCAAGCCACTGCGCCTCGAAGCCCTGGCAGAGCCTGACTTCCTCGAGCACGTCGCAACCGTCGAGAAGGCCGTCGATCGCCGCCGCATTCGCTATGCCTGAGATGTCCCAGGAGGATAGGTCAAGAGCCTCGAGCGAAGAGCAACCAGCGAAGGCGCCCGCCGTGTTGGCCACGCTAGACCCCACGAGCGAATCAACGCCCCCAACGCTCTGCAGCGACGCGCAGTCAAAATGGCAGCCCAGTGGCTGAAAATGCGCTTATTGTACGACGAATTCGAGATATGGCGAGTACAGAGGGTCCCTGCGGCCCAAATTCCTGCGCATTCCCAGGGCTATACTCAGCAAACTCCAATTTCGTCGTACAATAAGCGTACTTCTGACCATCTGAAGCGTCGGAATACCTGAAAATGGCTCTCTGTGCCACCCACGCACGGCTCATATGCCCCGCGAGGGCTGACTTCTGGAGGTCATCCGTGCGGGGCAAGCAGTTTCGTCGTTCTCTCGCAGCCATCCGTGCGCGCCTAGCCACGTCTTTCGTGGCTGAAGCCACAACTCCCTGCATCGCACAGGTACAACACCAGATCACGCGACCAATCTCCGCACGTCAGGTATGATGGAGGAAGACGCTGGAAGGGAGACACCGTGAGAGAGTTCAACACGACCGGTCTGTGTATGCCGGAGAGGCACTACATGGTAGACATCTCGGATCGCGTGGTGCAGGTGCGGGCTATGATCGAGCGCGGCGACTACTTCTGCATCAACCGCGCGCGGCAGTTCGGCAAGACTACGCTGCTCGCAGCGCTAAGACGCGCACTCACAGGGGTCTTTGCTGTTGCGAGTCTCGATTTCCAAGCCCTCAGCCACGCGAGCTTCCACACGGAGGGGCACTTTGTTCGTGCAATTTGCCGCATGGTTCTGCGCGCGCCAGATATACCCGCCCTGCCACCAAGTCCCGCTGCCGAATTCACTGCTCTCGCGAGGGAAAGCGCTGAGAACCTCGCGCTCAATGACCTCTTCTTCGCGATTGAGACGTGGTGTGCGGAGAATTCGCATCCCGTAGTCCTCCTCATCGACGAAGTCGACAGCGCGACCAACAACCAGGTCTTTCTCGACTTCCTCGCGCAACTGCGCCTCCAGTACCTGCGTCGCGAGGAAGATTCCTCTTACCCCGCATTTCAATCCGTCGTCCTCGCTGGCGTCACCGATGTCAGACACCTCAAGGCGAAAATTCGTCCGGAGGACCAGCACAAGGTCAACAGTCCCTGGAACATCGCAGCCGACTTCAACGTACGTATGTCTTTCGACGAGGCTGACGTGGCCGGGATGCTCGCGGGCTACGAGGCAGAACACACCACCGGCATGGATGTTGCCGCCGTCGCGCACGAGGTCGTCGCCTGGACCAGCGGCTACCCGTTCCTCGTGAGCCGCGTGTGCCAGCTCGTCGACAGGGACGGACTGCCGTGGAACCGCAAGGGCGTGGACGCTGCCATAAGGCAGATTCTCTCGGAACGCAACACACTCTTTGAATCGCTCACGGGTAAGCTCGAGGCCTATCCCCAGCTCAAGGCCACGCTGCGAAGAGTCCTCATGGAGGGCGAGAGACTCCCCTACTCCACGCTGCAGGACGACATCGCGCAGCTCGAGATGTACGGATTCGTTGCAAGGGGGCAGGGCAATCAGGTCACGGTCGCAAACCGCATCTTTGAGACACTGCTCTACGACCTCTTCATCCTGGAGGACAAGCTCGCGGGCAGCGACGTCTACGAAGGCGGAGAACTCGGTCGCAGCCGCTTCGTCAGGAGTGGCCACCTCGAAATGCGAGAGATCCTCGAGGGATTCCGCCAGACCTACACCGAGGTTTTCGGCCCGCTCACAGAACGCTTTCCCGAGAAGGACGGTCGCGAGCTCTTCCTGCTCTACCTCAAGCCCATCATCAACGGGACGGGCAACTACTACATAGAGGCGCAGACCCGAGACCGAACGCGCACCGACGTCATCGTCGACTATGCGGGAGAGCGGTTCGTGATAGAGCTCAAGGTATGGCGCGGTCAAAGCCGCCACGAGGAAGGCGAGGAGAAGCTCAAGGGCTACCTTGAGCACTTCGGATTCGACGTCGGCTACATGCTCTCATTCAACTTCGACCAAAAGAAGGAACCCGGACTCAAGCGCGTCACTATCGATGGTAAGGTCCTCTGGGAAGAGACGCTCTGAGCCGCATCCGCGACTGTGCCAAGGCCAACTTGCCCTTGCTTGCTGGCGGGCAACCCCCCTCGGCGCTGGGGCATCATCTTGTTGACAGACAATCACGAAGATGAGCGGTTCCTAATCTGCACTACGTCCACGTGTGCATAAGTCTTACCATGTCACGCGGGATCTTGGCACAGGTCGTGGCATGCGCAAGCAGTGTCTTGTCATTGGTGACCAGAAAGCTCACCTTTGCCCTCTGACATGCGGCGAGGATAAGGTTGTCCTCCAAGTCATTGTGCAGTTCGCGTAGCCGACACGCTTCGTAGACGTCCGACGCATCAACGGGAACCGCCGTCCCATATGCCTGCATCACATTGACGAAGTCCCATGCCTGCGCTTTGATAGCTCGGGCAACATCCTCTGTGAGCTTGGAACTCTGCCTCCACCATCGCTTGCACTCGTCCTGCACGCGATAGTACACGTCCAGAATGGATTGCGAGGCATACGCGAGGGGAACATCCAAGGCGCGTGCGGTCTCTAGGAGCCGAACCGCATCCTCGCGGCGAAGGCGATGGGGAATAAAGTAGTCAAGCCAGACGTTGGTATCCACAAAGATGGTGGGAGGATTGGGGGCGGGAAGCCTAAGCGACATTGATACCCCGCTCTCGCTCTCGTTCGAGATAGGCGTCGTAGCGCGCCTCAGCCGCTTCTTCTTCACTCAGCTGCGGGAAACTGCTCACCGAAAGGCCATATGCGTCCGCCATACTCTGGTACCACGGCTCGATGCGCGCCGTCTCGCTTGCGAACTCGTCAATCCTCATAGCACGCTTCGTTTCTTCGTCTGGTGCAATCACACGCATTATGCCACTTACCGTGGTGGGGCAACGGTGGAGCGCTCGACGAGCGTGCCGGGCACCAGAATATGGGGCATCTCCAGATCCTCCGCTGGAGGGTTGGTTGCGAGGTCAAACGCGACCGAACCCACGCGCTCGTCGTTAAAGCGATACGAACTCAGCTCGAGGCGAGGGATAACACCCACCATCGAGTCGTCGACACCAATGACGCTCACGTCTTCGGGCACACGTATGCCCGCCTCGCGCAGGGCGTAGATGACGCCAACGGCCATGGTGTCGTTTGCCACGAAGATGGCGGTGCAGGACTTGTCGCGTGCAAGGATGGTTCCCATGCGATACCCGCTGTCTGCGGTCCAGTCGCCAAAGAGGGGGTCTTGGATCGGAAGGCCATTGTCTTGCATGGCCTGTACCCATCCTGCGTACCTGCCAATGTTCGCGGGCGCCTCGCGTCTGCCTCCCGCAAAGCGAATCTCCCGGTGGCCCTTGTTCATGAGGTAGTTGACGATGTCGGCGCCGCATCCCATCTGGTTGTTACTCACGGTGGCACAGAGTGGATGCGTCCTTTGGCTAATGAGGACTGTGGGGATCGATGAGGGAGGGACAAACGACTCGAAGTCGTAAGGCTCCATTCCAAGGCCAAGGATCTGGCCATCGACGGGGAGCGACTCCATGCGACGTGACGCCTCGGTAAGCGACAGCTCTTTCTTGTTGATCTGCACAAGTGTGAGGGCATACTGATGGTCTGCCGCCGCAGCCGCTATGTTCTCGAACTGAATCCGTCTTCCCGCGGAAGAGATGTTACTCGGCATCGCAAGACCCACGATGTGGTATCTGCCTGCCCTCAGGCTGCGTGCCGCGAAGCTTGGGCGATAGCCCAGCTGGTCCATGGCGGCCAAGACGCGCTTTTTTGTGGCGGGACGCACGGCTTCGGAGCCATTTGCCACCCGCGAGACTGTTTGCGCAGAGACGCCAGCAACCTTTGCGACATCCGCAATCGACACACTGGTGTTTGGTTTTCGCGCCATATGATACGAGCCCTTTCCCCTTCTCTTAATGGTAACCCAACTATTACGGTCGTATGGGGGACGGCTCGCGTAAGTCGGGCGAACGCATCTCTCGCTTTGGTATGAGCGGCGCCGGTCTCGCCGTTTGCCAGATTATCTGTGCCGTTCACGGTGGACGGACAGCGCATGTGAAAAGAAATGTTAACGTTAACATCGTGCAGAATGTTAACGTTAACATTCTGCTAAGTTGGGGTATCTACCTGCGATTTTGCAACGGAAGGGATTGCCATGAACTCTGCGGAACTCGAACTGACCATGATTGAGATCGTCGCCCTCTCGGGAGATGCTCGCACAAAGCTGCTGAACGCAGTCAAAAAGGCGAAGGATGGCGAGCGCGACGCAGCTCGTGCCCTCGTCGACGAGGCTCAGGGGCTGCTCAACGATGCCCATACCGCCCAGACCGACCTGCTCACTGCCGAGGCCCGCGGTGAGGTGACCGCGCCCACGGTCCTTTTGGTGCATGCCCAAGACCACCTCATGACCACCATGCTGCTGCGCGACGTCATCGACGCGCTCATGGACATCTACCGCTAGCGTATTGCGTCACAAAAGGAGGGGCCATGGATAAGCTCATTGCCACCATTCAAAAGGGCAAGCCGTTCTTTGACCAGCTCGCCCGCAATAGGTACCTCAAGGCCGTCAAGGACGGTTTTATCTCATGCATGCCCATCGTCATCTTCTCGTCCATCTTCCTGCTCGTGGCCTATGTGCCCAACATCTGGGGCTTTACGTGGCCGGCAGAGATAGAGGCCATCATCACCAAGCCCTACAACTACTCCATGGGAATCCTCTCGCTGGTGGTCGCGGCCACCACAGCCAAGCACTTTACGGACAGCCTCAACCGAGACATGCCGCGCAACAACCAGATCAACTTCCTCTCGGCCATGGTCTGCGCGACAGTCGGCTTGCTCATCTTGGCGTCCGACCCCGTCGAGGGAGGCTTCTCGGCTGACTGCCTGGGGAGCAAGGGTCTGCTCACCGCCTTCATGGCTGCCTTTATCGTAGGTGGCATCTACAAGTTCTGCGTCAGTCGCAACATCACCATCCACATGCCCGAACAGGTTCCGCCCAACATCTCCCAGACCTTCAAGGACATCATCCCGTTCTCCGCGTCGGTCGTGCTGTTCTGGGTCGTGGACATCATTGTCCGCCACCTGACGGGTGCCTGTGTGGCTGAGGGCGTTATCCATCTCTTCCAACCCGTCTTCTCCGCCGCCGACGGTTACGTGGGCATCGCCATCATCTACGGCGCGATGTCGCTCTTTTGGTTCGTGGGCGTACACGGCCCCTCCATCGTGGAGCCCGCAGTCGAGGTGGCGTTGCTCGCGGGCATGACCGAGAACCTAGCGGCCTACCAGGCAGGCGAGCATGCAAGCCACGTGCTCAGCCTTGGCCTGCAGTATTTCGTCGTCTGCATGGGCGGCACGGGCGCCACGCTGGTCGCCTGCCTCATGTTTGCCTTTCTGGCAAAGTCCAAGGAGCTGCGTGCCGTGGGTCGCGCCTCGGCAATTCCGGTGACCTTTGGCGTCAACGAGCCCTTCCTCTTTGGTGCTCCTATGGTGCTCAACCCGGTCTTCCTCATTCCGTTTGTGTTGGCACCCGTCCTCAACGCGTGGGTCTTCAAGCTTTTCGTTGACGTGCTGGGCATGAACGGCTTCCTATATACGCTGCCTTGGACCACGCCGGCGCCAATCGGCATCGTGCTTGGCTGTGGCCTGAGTCCGCTTGCGTTTGTGTTTGCCGTCGTGGCACTCGTGCTCGACTTCGTGGTCTACTATCCCTTCTTTAAGACCTATGACCTGCAAAAGTGCGAGGAAGAGGCCCAGATTGAGGCCGAGGAGCTCGAGGCCCTAGCCTCCGACAAGGCTGCGCGCATGAACGATGCCTTCCAAGGCAAGACGCAGGCCTCCGAGCTGTCCGCAGCCGAACCCGCACCAACAAAGGCTGCTGCCGTTGCCGAGACGACCAGTGGAGAAGACCTTGCCGGCAAGAAGGTGCTTGTGCTCTGTGCAGGTGGGGGAACCTCTGGTCTCTTGGCAAACGCACTGGCAAAGGCCGCCGAGGAGAGCGGCATCGATCTTGAGAGCGCGGCGGGAGCCTATGGCGCCCATCTCGATATCATGCCCGACTTTGACTTGGTGGTTCTGGCACCGCAGGTCGCCTCCTACTACGAGGACCTCAAGCTCGACGCCGACCGCATGGGCGTGAAGGCGGCTGCCTGCGAGGGCCGTCAGTACATCGCCCTCACCCGTGACGGTGAGGCCGCGCTCGAGTTCGTGCGGCAGCAGCTCTCAGAATAGCCTCCTTCCTTCCTGCCCCGGCCGCTCAAACGAGCCGGGGCTTGTCGTCTCTTTGGGCCTGCTACGCCATCCGTCTGCCTCATTCTTAGTAGAAAGGAGCACTAACCATGCATTGTTCGCTCACGTTTCCCAAAGGCTTCGTGTTTGGTGGGGCAACCGCTGCCTACCAGTGCGAGGGCGAGACCCGCGGCCATGGTAAGGGCGCGGTGTCGTGGGACAGCTTCTTGGCAGAGAGGGGTCGCTTTTCGGCCGATCCGGCATCGGACTTCTATCATCAGTACAACCATGACCTCGAGCTCTGCGAGCGCTTTGGCATCAACGGCATTCGCATCTCCATCGCCTGGAGTCGCATCTTTCCGCAGGGTGTCGGCGACGTCAATCCCGAGGGCGTGGACTTCTACCACCAGGTCTTTAGGGCTTGTCATGCCCACGGCGTGATTCCCTATGTCACACTGCATCACTTCGACACTCCCCAGGCGCTCTTTGCCAAGGGCGATTTTATGAACCGCGCGACCATCGACGCCTTTGAGGCCTATGCGCGCTTTTGCTTTGAGGAGTACCAGGACGAGGTGAGCGACTGGTTTACGTTCAACGAGATCTGGGCGGTCTCCAGCAACACGTTTATTGAGGGGACCTTCCCTCCGGGTGGCATCGTTGGAGACGTTGGCCAGGCATTGCAGCTCAACCACAACATGATGCTAGCCCATGCGCGTGCGGTCGTGGCCTTCCACGAGGGGGGCTATTCCGGAAAGATCGGCGTGGTTCACACGCTGGAGGGCAAGAATCCCTTTGACGAGCTCAACCCCGCCGACATCGAGGCCGCACGCAATGAGGACGTGCTGCAGAACCAGTTCCTGCTCGATGCCACCTTCCGGGGCGATTACGCGCCCGACACATTGGAATGCGCAACACGCCTGGCGGCGATTTCTGGCAGGGAACTGGACATTCGCGACGAGGATCTCGTCTGTATGCGCGAGGCGGCGCTCTACAACGACTACCTGGGCATCAACTACTACCAAAGCCGTTTTTTGCGCGGCTACGATGGCCCCAATATCCTGCATCACAACGCCACGGGTGACAAGGGAACAGAGCGTTACGCGCTTTCGGGCGTGGGGGAGCGAGTCATGAGGGAAGACATCCCGCGTACCGACTGGGACTGGATGATCTATCCCGAGGGAATGTACGACCTGCTCGTGCGCATTCACCTGCAGTATCCCAACTATCGCGAGATTCTCATCACCGAGAACGGCATGGGTGCCAAGGACGAGCTGGTGGATGGAATCGTGGACGATTCCTACCGCATCGATTACGTTCGAGCGCACCTTGAGTGGTTGCTGCGCGCCCGCGACGCGGGTGTCAACGTGACCGGGTACTTCCTGTGGTCGCTCATGGACATGTTTAGCTGGACCAACGGCTACAACAAGCGCTACGGGTTCTTCTATGTGGACTTCGAGACGCAACAACGCATACCAAAGGCGTCGGCGTACTGGTTTGCGCAGGTGGCGCGCATGGGCGTGCTTGCGTAGCGGCTTTCTGCGAGTCGCCGCAAAGACGCTTCTCAAGAAAGGGGTAAGAGGATGAGGGATGCAAAGGGCATTGCACAAAGACTCGGATCGATGCTCAGGGAGAGAGCCACCACACCAAGAGGTACCGTTTTGGCCGTGCGTGCGCCGGCGCGCAGCGAGATCGCGGGCAATCACACCGACCACGAGGGAGGGCGCGTGATAGCAGGCGCGCTCGATCGCAGCATCGAGTGTCTCGCTGTGCCCAACGGGCAGGATAGGATACGTGTCTACAGCCTTGGATACGAGCCGGTAGAGGTGAGGCTCGGCTCATACGAACCCCGCGAGGACGAGTATGTAACCTCGGTGGGGTTGGTGCGTGGCATGGCAGCGCAGATGGTCGGCACGGGTCGTACTCCGGCAGGCTTCGATTTGGTGATGCAGAGCGACATTCCCACGGGCGGCGGGCTCTCTTCTTCGGCGGCCTACGAACTGGCGCTTTGCCGTGCGATGGAGGCTCTCTGGGAGGGACGTGCGGTGGATGCCGTCGAGGCGGCGCAGATGGCCCAGCGGGTGGAGCAGGACTGGTTTGGCAAGCCCTGTGGCCTGATGGATCAGCTGGCCGTGAGCTTGGGCGGACTGGCGTACATGGACTTCCGTACCGACGAACCGGTCGCCGAGAAGCTAGCCTTTGACTTCGGATCGCATGGCTATGCCCTCGTGCTGACCGATGTGGGCTGCGACCACAGCGGCTATACCGACGAATATGCGGCGGTTCCTACGGAGATGAAGGCAGTGGCGCAGGCGCTCGGGCGCGAGCGGCTTTGCGAGGTGGAAGAGTCAGTGCTGCTGGGGAGGGTCCCGGAGCTGCGGCAGAGTCTCGGAGACCGTGCCGTGCTGAGGGCCCTGCACTACTACCAAGAGATGGGGCTGGTCGACGCTCGCTGGAACGCCTTGCAGACTGAGAACACGGAGCTTTTCCTGGCGCTGACCGAGCGCTCGGGCGCCAGCTCGGCGATGTTCTTGCAAAACGTGAGCGTAGGTGGCTCGGAGCGGCAGGAATGCATGGTGGCCATCGCACTCTCAGAACGTATTCTTGCAGGTCGGGGCGCCACGCGGATTCACGGCGGTGGATTTGGCGGCTCCATACAGGCCTTTGTTCCGGTGGATGTGGTGGATGAGTATGTGACGAGGATGAACAGCTGGCTAGGCGAAGATGCGGCCAAGGTCTACGCGATTTCGTCGGAGGGGGCTCAGGCACAATGGTTGTAGCAAAAGACGTTGCGGCGCTGGTGACGTATGCCGCAGACAAGGGAGTTGTGGAAGAGGACGACCGCGCTTGGGCGTACAACCGTCTGCTGGGAGCCCTGCGCGAGGAAGGTCCCGCGCCAAGTTGGGATGAGGTGTCCACAGAGGACTTTGATCTGGAAGCCACGATGGTACGTCTGGGAGAGGCCGGTGTGGCAGCTGGCCTTGAGGAGGACACCCCCTCGGGTCGCGACCGTGTGGAGACCGAGCTGATGGGCCTCATGATGGAGCGTCCCTCAAGAATAAACGAGCGCTTCTTTGAACTTCTTCGCAATAAGGGATCCCTTGCGGCGACCGACTGGTTTTATCGGCTTTGCTGCGACGTGCGCTACGTACGCGAGGCGGCCATCGCACGCAACGTAACGTGGGACGCACCGACCGCTTGGGGTGACCTCGAGATCACCATCAACCTCTCCAAACCCGAGAAGGATCCGGCAGCCATCGCGGCGGCGGGCAAGGCTCCCACGGGTGAGCAGTATCCCGCCTGCCAGCTTTGCGTGGAAAACGAGGGCTACTACGGACGTGGAGCGAGCACTGCCTTTGGCGCACATCCCGCGAGACAAAACCTCCGCGTCGTGCCCATCGAGTTGGGCGGCGAGCGCTGGGGGTTTCAGTACAGCCCCTATGCGTACTTCGAGGAGCACTGCATCGCCATGAGCTCCGAGCATCGGCCGATGGTGATCAATCGCGACAACATGGGACGGCTGCTCGACTTCGTGGACCTCTTCCCGCACTATTTTGTGGGGTCCAATGCCGATCTTCCCATCGTGGGAGGCTCGATTCTCTCGCATGACCACTTTCAGGGAGGGCGGCACGAGTTTCCCATGATGCGCGCCAAGGCCGTGGGTGAGGTTGCACTCTCGGGCTTTGCCAACGTGACGTGCGAGGTTCTTCGTTGGCCGATCACGGTGCTGCGCCTTACGTGCGTGGATGGGTGGGAGTTGCTTGACGCTGGCTGCTATGTGACGAGCGCTTGGCGTGCGTGGAATGCACTCGAAGTGGGGGTCGTGGCCTACGACGAAGACGGTACGCCTCACAACACGGTGACCCCGGTAGTGCGAAGGGTCGGCAACGAATACGAGCTCTACCTCGCGCTTCGCTGCAACGTGACCACGCCTGAGCACCCGCTGGGCCTCTTCCATCCGCATGAGGACAAATGGCATGTAAAGAAGGAAAACATCGGAATAATCGAGGTCATGGGCATGGCCATTCTTCCGCCGCGCCTTCTCGACGAGATGAATGCGGGAAGGCTCACCCGTGAGGAGATAGGTCGCGTCTTTGGTGCGGTGCTGGAGGATGCCGGCGTCTTTAAATGGGACGAGGCCGGGCGTGCCGCTCTTGGGCGATTCCTAGAGATGCTGTAACGACGGATACGACAAGTCTGCTAGGCGCTGACGCACGGATGGGAGTAGCACATGATCAAACTTGCCTTGACGGATTTGGACAACACGCTCATCCCCATGGGGGCACCGCATGCCAGCTTGCATGCCATTGCGGCAATCCATGCAATGCTCGATGCAGGTCTATACTTTGGACCCGTTTCGGGTCGTGTTCCCGCCGCGATGCGCTGGATGTTTGGTGGCGACGAGGCCTGCAGCAAAACGGGTGCCTTTGTCAACGGGCAGCTGGTCTATGCAAACGGCAGGCTGGTGCACGAGGAGCTTCTTGCAGGCGGGGAGCTGGCACAAGTCGGCGCGTGGATCGCTTCACATGAGGGCTGTGCGCTTGTGGTGTACGACCTCGACGACATCTCTGAGACGACTGACGGCGCCTCCTACCTCATGGGGGTGGATGAGGAAGAGCTCTCCAGGCACGAGGGCTTCTTTGGCCGTCATCCGCGCATCATAGATCGGCTTGATTCCTCCACCTACATCAAGTCCAACCTTCGCTGTGACGTGCCGCAAGCTGAGATGGTGGAGCTGCGCGATGCCTTGCGCAAAGAATTCCCGGCCTTTGATTTTGTCTTCCCTGCCAAAAACGGGCCCTTCATCGACATCCTTCCCGCAGGTTGGAGCAAGGGCCGGGCAGTCGAGGTCTTGGCAGATCGCCTTGGGCTCTCGCTTGACGAGGTCGTGGTCTTTGGTGACTCGGAAAACGACGTGTCGATGTTTCAGGCGGTCGAGTACTCGGTAGCGGTGCGCAACTCGAGTGCCGAGGCGCTAGCAGCCGCGAAGTATCGCATTGGGCTCGCGGTTGACGACGCCGTGGCCGACGCGCTCTTTGCGTTGGCAGCGGCAGCAAAAACGGCGGAGCTGCCTGCGTTTTTGCATCCCCTTAAGACGCATATCGAATAGGGAGGTCAGCATGAGCAAAGAAAAAGCACTCCAGAACCGCTGCGTGCTCGTGACCGGCGGCTGCGGCTTCATCGGCAGCCACACCGTGGTGGTACTGCTCCAGGCCGGCTACGAGGTCGTGGTGGTGGACGACCTGTCCAACGCGAGCGAGAGGGTCCTCGACCGCATCGACCGGATCGTGGGCGACGAGGCCGCGGGGCGCCTCACCTTCGTGCGCGCCGACGTGGCCGACCGCGACGCCATGGGGGCCGTCTTCGACGGGTTCGACGTCGACGCCGTCATCCACTTCGCGGGCTTCAAGGCGGTCGGCGAGTCCGTGCAGAAGCCCATCGAGTACTACTCGAACAACATCGGCAGCACGCTGGCCCTCGTCGACGTGATGCGCGAGCACGGCTGCAAGTCCATCGTCTTCTCCAGCTCGGCGACCGTCTACGGCGACCCGGACGCGCTGCCCCTCACCGAGGGAAGCCCCAAGAAGCCCGCGACGAACCCCTACGGCTGGACCAAATGGATGGTCGAGGAGATCCTGCGCTCGCTCACCGTGGCGGACCCGGAGTGGGACGTCGTGCTGCTGCGCTACTTCAACCCCATCGGCGCGCACCCCTCGGGGCTCATGGGCGAGGACCCCAAGGGCATCCCCAACAACCTGCTGCCCTACGTGGCGCAGGTGGCCGTGGGACGCCGCGACGCCGTGCACGTCTTCGGCAACGACTACGACACGCCCGACGGCACGGGCGTCCGCGACTACATCCACGTGATGGACCTTGCGGCGGGCCACGTGGCAGCGCTCGCATGGATGGCGGGACGCACGGGCTGCGAGGTCTTCAACCTCGGCACCGGCAACGGGACCTCCGTGCTGGAGATCATCAAGGCCTTCTCGGCCGCCTGCGGCAAGGAGCTTCCCTACGTGATCGAGCCGCGCCGCGCCGGAGACGTCACCGCAAACTACGCGGACTGCACGAAGGCCAAGGAGATGCTCGGCTGGGAGGCAAAGTACGGCATCGCCGAGATGTGCCGCGACAGCTGGAACTGGCAGAGCCACAACCCCAACGGTTACGAGGGCTAGCATGATACAGTACGGCGGAGCGCTCTTTGCCAGCTACCTCAAGCGCAGACGGCCCCAGGTAGAGGACTTCCTGGCGCGATTCACACCACGTCCCGAAGATCCTACCGTGCACGCAGCAGGCGACCTTTCGCGCTACCTGTATGAGCCCCTCGCACGCTTCACCTCGGGCGGTGGCAAGCGCACGCGTCCGGTGCTGTGCCTGCTGGGAGCCCAGGCGGTAGGCGTCGACCCCATCTGTGCGCTTTCGACCGCCGCGGCCGTCGAGTACTTCCAGAGCGCCGCGCTTATCCACGACGACATCGCTGACAAAAGCGAGTTGCGGCGCGGCGAACCCTGCCTGCACATCAGCGACGGCACGGGCATCGCCATCAATGCCGGTGACCTTGCCCTGGTCAACGTCTACGCTGGACTGCTC